>PLXT01000111.1 GCA_003151535.1 Methanobacterium sp. | reverse complement strand
AGGTTAATAGAAATTCTCTATAGTAAAAATAGAAATTGGAATGCACAGAACCAATGAAGAAAAAAGGAACTAATTCACAAAGTAACTGAAGTAGTAACTGACGTATTGAGAGAACCTAAATCAAACTGTATGGTTATTTTAGTAGAAATTTCAGAAGAGAATTGGGGTGTCGGTGGATTAACTCTAAAAGAACAAAAAGAAAAATATGACGGAAAAGAATGACGTATTCTATTTTTTTAAATTAGCAACCTAAAATAATCATTAGATTTTATAACGTCAAAATATAATTTATTGAAAAAAATGGAGAGATTTAGTAGATAAATTATTTCCTACCATTTATTATTCTCCAATAGTTTAACTGTATTAAAAGCACTTAATTAGAAAAATTATACTCATAATGTAAATTATATAAAGAGGTTTATCTTAGATTCACGTGCTTCATGAATGTAAGTTCCTATTGCACCATATTCATCTATCAATTCTTGGTTTAATTCTTCCTTTTTTATACCCATAATTTCCATGGTCATCTCACAGGCTATAATTTTACCACCTAATTCTTTATAATCCTGTATTAGTTTTTCTAAAGTATCTACGTTGGCTTTTTTCAGTTGACTATCGAACATGCTTCTACTCATCTTGGATATTGGACCTTTATCCAATTCATCCTTTTTAAGACGTTCTAATCCCCAAAAAGTGAAAAACATTGTTGATTCCATTCCCATGGCAAGGGCTCCATCACCTATGATAAGGGCACTGTAAAGTTTATCCGTATCTCCGCTGTGTACAATTATAGTAGTTTTATCAACCATTTTTTCACCTATCTTTGGATTTTAATTTTCCATTTTCCATCTTTTTCTTGGGTGTCTATTATCTCTAAACCCATACCTTCTGCAACCATTGGAATTTCTTTTTTGGAAACAGAATGTTTACCTGTAACTTCCACAATATCTCCAGGTGATGCTTTATTCAATGCTTTCCGGACTTCAACTAATGGTCCTGGACATGTTTTATCGGTTACATCGATTTTAATTTTTTTATTAACCATTCAAAATCACCTAACTCCTTTTTAATGATTAAAAAATAATATTTAAAAACAAATTATAACACAGAATGGAATAGTTTCTTAAATTCAATAACTTCTATGGATTAAATTTTGATTAATTCATAAGAGAATTTTTTTGGTTCCATTAAATTCTGAAAAATTTGAAAGATATTCTTATAAAAAAAAATATAATAAATTAAATTTCTTTAAGTTTTTGATGGAAAAAATTTGCAAAATTTTGTTTCGTTTCTTCTATTAACCTGTTTACCACTTCTTTATTCAGGTATGTGGGATAGTCGAATTCAATTGTTACAGCGAAATAAGTTTTATCATCCCGTTCTACTGCTTTATTGAAGTAAGCTTTTGCATCTTGTTATATTATTAATTTTGTAGATGTTAAACATGTTTATAGATTCAGAAAATTTCAAAACGTCCCTAATCCCATATTAATGAATTTTAATATTATAATTAGCATATCACTACTTCTAACATCTGTTTATTTGAAACAATCCAATTGGATAATTAGAAGTGATAATATTTTCTTAAACCAAAATAACCTTTATAATTAAATTAAATATTAAAATTTGATTTTAACTTTGATTGATGAAATTTTAAAGTCTATTCGATATCTTCCATTGCCAATTACAATTCCAGGGTATCTAAGGCCTCTTTCAATAATGTCCATCAGATCATATGTTTTTAGATTTCTTGGAGACTTCAATACTTTGCCTAATGATAATTTGATTCCGGACCTGTCTGTCCATCGTATTACGTGTCCATCTGTGATGTCGAATTGACTGTGATGTCTTGGACANNTTTTTTCTACCTCTTATTACTTCAAAGATTCAAATTTCCTGAAATTAGCTCTAATTCTATTTAAATTACAAAATAGGGATTTATATAAGTCTAAGTTTATCGTTAAATTCTTAAATTTTGTAGATATTACCCTAGTTTATTATATTATGTCAAAAGGTTTATAATTCATGGTAAACATAACGTTATAAGGTGATACAAGATGGCAATGGAAGAAAATATGGATACGATGCATGAAAGAGATTTAGATAAAAAATGGATGGGACTCTGGGAAGAACATGTTGCCTGGACCAGACTAACTATAATAAGTTTAGTGGACATCAAAGACGCAACAGAGACTATTGCCACTGAAAATCGGTTGTTAAGAAACACCAAAGACATGGCAGAAGTGTGTAGAATGTTTTATGGTGAAGAAGTTGCAACTAAATTCGATGAATTAATGACCGAANNGATGATGCTGAAAAAAGATGGTACAAAAATGCAGATGAAATTGCTGCCACTTTAAACAGGCTAAACCCCTACTGGGAAGAAAAAGAAATGAAAAATATGTTATACGACCATCTAAGACTAACCAAAGCAGAAACAATAGCCAGAATAACCAAAGATTATACAACAGACATATCTACTTATGATGAAATAGAAAAACAAGCAAGAATGATGGCCGATGGATTTTCCCATGGAATAATCATGCAATTTCCTGACAAATTCCATATGAAGAAAGAACATTTCTGGCAACGAAAGTAAAAACTACTAATTTTTTTTTAAATTTTTATTTCTAGTTACTATTTTTACAAAACTGAAATAATAATTTTCGAAATCTATAAAAGTGTCATTTTAATCCATAAAAAAAGTATTAAAGATTAAATTCAGATTTATAATCTGCCTCTACCTCTACCTCTACCTCCTATTAAAACTCCTATTACTCCACCTATGGCACCGATAACTGCTAGAATAATTATATCAGATAACCCTGATGCAACTCCAAATCCAATTAAAGCAAGAATGAATAGTACTATTGCTGCAACGATACCAACAAGTACCCCATTGACAGCTCCATTCACGTAGTCTCCACCTATCATGTATCCAACATATATAGTAGCTATTAAGAATCCGATGAATGCTCCTGATGGTGATACTAACCCAAGGAGAAAACCAAGAATTATTGCTATTACTACACCAATTAGTACAGTATTCCATCTTACGTATACCATCTTATTAAACCTCCAAATTGATATATACTCTAATCCAATATTCTAATCTATTTTTTACTTGAAATTTTTCCTTTTATTTTTCCTTCGGTTTCTTTAGTTTTCCCTTTTAATTCTCCTTCCATCTCTTTAGCTTTTCCTTTTATTTCTCCTTTCATTTCTTTAGCTTTTCCTTTCATTTCACCTGTTTTTTCACTCATAAAAATCCCTCCATAAATAGTTTTTAAATTCTTAATTCATTATATTGTATTTATATTTTCTATTTTGATGATGTGTTGTTGTCTAAGTTTTGATACCAACCTTTACCGGTGCCTCCCATTAGTTTTGGAAGTATAAAACTTCGCATAACTGTTTTAAACATAACCTTGAACATGTGACGATGGTTCATGAGATACCGGGGTCTTGCATAAAATTTTAAATATGCTATAGCCAGTTTTCTTTCAACCATTTTCTTGTTTAAACCCATTTCATCATATTTTAAAACTGGTTTGAGTACTGTGTATTCATCCCAGTCATCATTGTCTATTAAATTTTTTCCCTTGAGATCATTGTAGATAGGTGTTCCAGGAAATGGTGTAAGTATCGAATATTGTGAGTAGTCAGAATCAAGTTTTGTTGAGAACTTTATGGTCTTATTCATATCTTCTTCGGTTTCTCCAGGATAACCTAATATAAATGAAGTTAAAACTTCTAGATCCACATTTTTTGCACTTTTAACAGCATCTTCCGCTTGTTTAAGCGTTATACCCTTTTTCATAAGGTCCAATATACGCTGTGACCCTGATTCTACACCGTAGTATATAGTTTTTAAACCAGCACTTTTCATATTTTGAAGTAAATTCTGGTCTACACTGTCAACTCGGGATGATGCGACAAAGCTTAAATCTAGATCTCTGGCTTTGATTTCATCGGCAATATCATTAGCCCGTCTCTTATTAAGCATGAATGTGTCATCCATGAATCCTATATCATTTATTTGGTATTGATCTATTAATTCTTCAATTTCGTCAACGACATTGTCTGGACTGCGTGATCGGAACTTTTTACCCATGATTAATGAGGATGAACAGTAGTTACAGTTGTACACGCAACCTCTGCTGGTTATTATCCCACCAGTCTGTTCTTTAGAAGCACCATATGAATCAAAGGGTACTAAATGTCTTGCTGGGAAAGGTAATGAGTCAAGATCCTTTATTAAAGGCCGTTCAGGTGTTGTTTTTAAATTTCCATTCTTTAAATCTCTGTAAACAATTCCTTCAACGTCCTCAAGATCCTGGATTCTTTCGGTGGAATGGTTGGCCAAATCCACTATTGTTTCTTCACCTTCACCTATAACCACTATATCTAGATTTTTTGAACTTTTTAAGGTTTCATATGGCATGAAAGTAGTGTGGGGTCCACCTATTACAGTTAATGAATTAGGTAGTTTGTTTTTGACTAGTTCCACATATTTTAATGCGCTTTTTATAGTGGATGTGGTAGCAGTTACACCTACTATTTGTGGATTGAGCTTTTCTGCCAGTTCAGAAACCTTTTCGTAGCCCATTTGAAGTAGATCATCATCTACAATTTTAACATTGTAAGATTTTTTCTCAAGTGATGATGCCAGGTACATAAGATTTGTGGGGGGGGTTATGAAACCAAGAGCATTTTTTAATGCGTTCTCATCGTATGGATTTATAAGCAGTATATCAATTTTTTTATTCATTTTATACCTTTTTTAGTTATCAATCAAGAGCCTATCTGAAATTTATTAAACTTTTTTTCATCATATCTGAAATTTTCTCTATATTTATGGCATAAACACAAGGGATAACTCTCGTTATCCCTAAAAAATCCCTAAAAATCTTAGAACAACCCTAATATCCTTAATAAGATCACTACTACTATTATGAATACAATGAGGCCTATCCAACTACTCTGTCCTTTATCATCCATTATATCACTCCTATAAATTTCATCTTTTTAATTTATTTCATACATTAGTTACTATTTCAGTCTCTTCTATCCCTATCATCTCTTCTATCTCTATCATCCCTTCTATCATCTCTTCTATCTCTATCATCTCTTCTATCTCTATCATCCCTTCTATCATCATCTCTACGATCTCGGTCATCCCTCCGATCTCCTTCCCTGCGGTCACCATAGTTTCTTCGGTTTCTTCGATTTAATAATAATATTAGAGCGCCGATTAAACCACCTATTGCGCCTGCGACGATTACCAGTATTAATTCTGGTGCTGAATTTAGTGGTACAAAGGTTGATAACTGTGAAGAGAATGTAGCTATCTGACCTTTAAATAAGCTTANNTAGAAAACCAAATATTGCAACTGGCAATCCCAGAACTGATCCAACACCCAAAATTGATAAAACAACAGTAATTATAATTGCCAAAATAAAACCTTCAACTATAGCTCCAACACTTACCATCTTTATACTCCTCCAAAATTTTATTATTTATAAAAAAAATTAAATTAGATTTTCAAACATTGAATAGTTTTTTAGTCTTCAATATTTACTTTAGTTATATCTTCTACTTTTTTAGGTAGCGTAATGGTCAGTGTACAAGCTTTGTATTTAGCTTTAGCTTTTTTAACTTTTATTTCTGTTGACAGTGGTATTGTACGATGTGTTTTACCATAGCTTCTTTCTTTCTGGGTGAACTTTGCATCTTCAAGTTCGGGTTCTTCTTTGTACATGGTTGTGATTTCTACACTGTTTTTTGATATTCCAATGTCTATATCCTCTTTTTTGACCCCGGAAATATCAGCTATTAATGTTATAGTGTTATTGGTTTCCAGAACATCAACTAATGGTTTTAACGCCATTTTTGAAGTTTTAGGTTCGCTTGTATAATCTGTTATGGCTTCGTTGATTTGCCCTGTTCCTTGTTGGAATTTTTTTACAATGTCATTTAATACTTTTTCTGCAGGGGTCATTCCTTCTTTTTTACTCTCTTTTTCGAGTTTATCTTTTTTTTCTTCTACATCTTTTTTAACTTTACCAACATTTTCTTCAATATCTTCTTTTTTCTCTGAAGCTCCTTCCTTAATTTCACTTATTTGATTGTTAATATCTTCTTTTTTCTCTGAAGCGCCTTTTTTAACATCTTCCATCTTGCTGCTCATTTTTTCTTTAGTTCCAGTTTTTTTGGTTTCAGATCCTTCAATTATTTTTCCTTCATCGGTTCTAAGATGTAATGGTCTTAACTTTTTTTCTTTTTCTTCCATTTTATATCACCAGTTTATCTAATAATATTATTAAAATTTGATACCGTATTCTTATTCCATCTAAATATTCCTTAATTAACACTTTGAATACCAATAATTTGTCAAATATTTTCAACTTGTTTGTAATTCGACTTAAATTTAGTCCGAAAAAAATAAGGGGTTAAAAAGGACTTAAATAAAATATGCCCCTTTATTCATTCTTGAAAATTCTGCCTTTAATTAGAACAGTGTCACCTATTGCTTCAATTTTTTCATAGGGTACTATTTTTTTATCGCCTAGGCCTATTTTTGCTGATATTCCTGCTTCTTTTAAATGTATAGATGTTACGGTGTTGGTTTCAAAATCCCATTCTACATCGTTTACTATACCTATTTGGTCTCCAGATTCGTCAATAACATCCTTACCAATCAATTCATCAGATATTTTCATACTTTTCTACTCCCCAATTTTCTTATCTGTAATCCAATTTTCTCTATAATTGATTTAAGTCAGTATTATCAGTTTATAATATTCCTAATAATCTTAATAGAATAATTAACGCAATTATAACCACTATAATATATAACAGACTGGGTCTGCCTCCGTTTCATAATTCCTACTCTAAGGTTGGTACATTAATTACAATATAATAATTAAAACATATCTACATTCAATTTCATTTAATTGAAAAGTATTTCACTGTAAACATATTATGTTAATAGTTATTATTATAGATTTTTATATTTTGAGCAAAGAATTTCTATATTTTGATGATATCATTTAAAAAGTCCCAAGTGAAATTGTTTTCAATAGTTAATTTAAAAGAAGTATTGAACGCTGTTTAAAATATTTTAAAATGATTTTATAGGAAGTTGGTGAACTACCCAATAATTACTTAGAAATATTATGAAATTATTAACTTGATTACGGATACTAACCAAATCATGAAGGTGTGTTTGCCTACATACTACTAATTGCTCATGTTGAGTCATTTTAAAAAAGTTATGTGTTTTGGAATACAAAATTAATGAAGATCAGAATAGAATATTTGATTATATCATTAATCGGACATTTTTATCTAAAACGTCCCTAATTTTGTATGAATTACTTCGAATTTTTGAGAAGTTTAATGAAGTTGAATATTTATTAGCTATTTTATGATATTAATATAAATCTTAACAATTACAATCTTAATGATTTAATCTACTTAGAAGAATTAGGATATGGCATGTAATATAATTCAAATCAGGACTCTGATAGATATACTTGGCACTATCGTACAGGAACTGTGTTTAGAATAGATTATGCATTCGTTTCCTCTAAGTTTACTCCAACAATAAAGAAAGTATCATCAACTATGATAAATAATCAAGGAATCTAAAATTTCTGATCATTGCCCTAGTAATTATAGTTAAGTACGAAAAGTNNCCAATTTGTAAACCATATAAAAAGTGGTTTTAAGTTAGTATAGAGATAATATCACCGGATTTATCGTTTCAATAAGTTTAATAAATTACGTTCTTAACTATAATTGGGAAAACACATTATGATGTGACAATTTATGAAACTTAATCAAACGGGACAAATGAAATGTATAGATTACAATACTTGTAGATTGAAGAAAATTGTAAGTAAATTAGATATAAAATGTTATTATAAACTTAGAAGTTTCATTAGGAGAAAAAGATAAAAAAAAATGATAAAAACTCAGATTAGTTCTAATTTCCATAAAAACTTTTTTTAACCAGTTTTAAAGCGTTATCATAACATTCCACTGCCTTTTCAGTATTTTCAATTTCTTTAAATGTATCACCTTTATCTATAAATGTTATAACCTCATTTTCATTAACTTTCAATGCTTTATCGAATGAATCCAATGATTCCTGTAATTTATCAGATTTTCAGAGAGATATACCCCGGTCATTCCAATCACAGTATTATAATTGTATAAACTACTCATGGACGGTTTGTATTTATAATTCTTTGCTGAAAATATAAAAATCTATAATAATAACTATTAACATACGATGTTATACAGTGGGATATATTCCAATTAAATGAAATTGAATCGGGACGTTGTTTTAATTATTATATTGTGATTAATTTACCACCCGTGTGGTGAAAATATCATGGACACCACTTCGTTCTGTTATAGTAACACATTTGAAATCATAAAAAAACTGGAAGACAACAAACTTCCAACTAAAATACTCATACAAATACACAACTATTCTAAAAAAACAATATAAATCAACGAGGAATAAAAATGATAAAAAAAGCTATAATCGCATTAATCGTTATATTGGCTATTGTGGGATTAGCATTTGCAGCAAATAACATAAACACCAAAAATTCCACTTACACAACTAATTCAACGACTAACACAACTAATTCAACAAATCCTATCAAACAAATAAACGTAACTGTAACAAAAGATACATCACTAACATCACAGAAAAACAATACTCTATTTAAAATATCACCTGCAGAAGCCCAAAATATAGCAGATACTTACATTCAAGTTTCTGGAGCAATAGCAGGTACACCAAAATTAGTTTATCAAAGCAATAAACTAGTTTATATAGTACCCGTTATGGAAAATGGAACAAATGTTGGTGAAATAGATATAGATGCACAAAACGGACATAATCTAGGAGGGGCGGGCGGGGCACCTTAATGCCTTATACTCCTTTAACTTCTTTAATTTTTAGAACAATATTAAATAGATCAAATTATACTAGATTTTATTCTCAAATTCTGAACTTTTAAATATCAACTTATTTCTGTAATTAATATTTTAATCCTAAATTTTAATAAAAATTTTAAATATAATATAAATTACTGAAGTAGAGACTATGATTCACATCTCTACTCCATTAAGTATCCATCACTTTCTATCTGTGATTTCATAGTTTTCCAGTAGTATTGTACAGGTGTTAATGAAGTTGTTGCATAGGATGTTATAGATGGATGTCCGCTATAAAATTTAACCTCTGGACTGTTTTCTACTATTTTTAATCTGTCTTTGGAAACTTTAGTAATGGAGTAAGTTCCATACCATGAATTGTTTATGGTTTTGTAATGAACGTTGACAGGACACCTTTACTGTTTTTATAAGTTTTCCAAGTGTAGGAAAATATTCCGCCACGTTTACCCCCAATAGAATTTATTTGCACCAGAATCAAGTAGATTTTTTTGTGCTGTTTTTTGGATTAATACTCCATTATTATTGTTAGTTGCTGAAACAGAACCTACAAATAGGGATATTATTACTAATAAAAATATAATTGGGATTAAATTTTTTCTCATTTGAAGAACCCCTCTAAATTTTTTTATTGTTATCTATCTATGTTCATTAAAGCGAATTGTCAAACTTTTTCAACTTATTTCACTCTATCTCATCTTATATCCTACATATTTAATAAGGTTTTACGAACTGGGTTTAGAATTGATTATTCATTCATTTTCCCTAAGATTATAATCTAATATTTTAATGAAATAATCGATTTTCAGTATAAAAATATTTTTTATTTGCGTTACAGTATAGGTAAGGATAAAAAAAAATTTGTTAGTAAAAAAAAGTTTGGTTGGAGGTATTCGGGTATTATGAATAATAAAAATAAAAAAAGTAAAAGTAAAAAGAATCAGAGTAGACCATCTAAATTAACACCGGAATTACAAGCGGAAATCATATTATTAATTAAAATGGGAAATTTTGTCGAAACTACTTGTGGAACTGTGGGTATTAACAAATCCACATTTTATGATTGGATGAAAAAAGGGAAAAATTCTAATCATCCCCAAAATAAATACAGGAAATTTCAAGAAGCTGTAGTACAGGCTATGGCTTGGAGTGAAGCAAGAGATGTGGCCCTCATAACCAAACAAAGTAAATATCATTGGATAGCTGCTGCATGGATTTTGTCACGTAAACATCCTGATAAATGGGGTAAAAAGAAATATG
>PLXT01000093.1 GCA_003151535.1 Methanobacterium sp. | reverse complement strand
AAATGAGGTTAATAGAAATTCTCATTAATTTATCCTACATTCTCCTTTAATATGAATACTATTATTGAATCTGTTATTAATTTAAGAACAAATTTATGTCCTCAAATCTTTTTTAAAAACATTTCTAGTATTAATGATTTTTTTTAAAAGAAAAAAAGAATTAATTTAACTACATCTAATAACTGTTCCAGTACTTTGTGTATTATTGAACATACTATTTAATCCGTAGGATCTGTATGGTGCATTAACCCATACCCCATTCTGTTTGTACTGTACTGATCTATGGTTAGCTGAATAAGCTGTTGGGTACTGTATAATTCTAGCCTGCATATGAGCTGCTGTCATTTTTGTGTACAAATAGTCACTCATGGCCCAGCAATCCCCAGCACCAATACGTTCCATGGCTGCTGCAGTACTTGCTGAATGGCTATATCCATATTTTGCTGCTCCCTTCATTATAGAATCTAAGCTTGCATTGGGATTTGTAATTTTTGTATTGATTTTGAGTCCTTGTGTAGCAATGATCTTTTGGAATTGTGCAATTGGTATCTTGGTTAACCCATAATTCACATAATTAGGTAACCTTTGGTTTTTGTTGAAGAATGTCTGTGCTCTATTTTGACCATCTTTCATTTGTGCTAATGTAATTGGAGATAATGTGAAACTAGTGGAATATAATGAATTTCCGTTTCCTGTTAAGTCGGATATACTGTTTGTGTGAATTGTAAGTGCATATTTAATTCCAGTAGCTAGAGTAGTTGTAGGTGTTATACAGAGTGTACTACCATTGATATAATATTTAGTAGAAATAACAGTATTACCGTTTTTAAGTTCAATCCAAGGTGATCTGGTTTTTATTGTAGTATTAAATTTGACTGTTATAGTTTGGCTTTTTGTTATAACTGTATTATTGACTGGATCCGCCGTTATTACTTTAGGACCTGTATGGACCGCTGTGCCATTTGTTACTGTTGCTGATGTACTCACATTTATGATTAGTGCTAATCCAAAAATTAATAGCACTGATAAGAATAATTTTCCCTTAGTTATATCGCCTCCGTATCTAACTAACATCATTATGTTTTCTATTCGACGCTCATTAGATTATTCAATAATCACATTAATATTACATATAAATGTTTTGTTTTAATTTTAAAAAAACGACGCTTTCACGGCTGTTTATTGATTTAAGATATGATATGAGCTTAATGATACAAATTATTGCGGACAAGTCCAGTCTGTTGCTATTTTTAAGAAATAAGGTCATCTAAAACAATATATGCTCAAATTAAGTACAGTTATACTGTTTTCAAATTACTAAAATACTTTGCAATCATTAAAAAAGATTGAAATAGGATGAATAAGATGATTAATGTGATAAAATATGTTTTTTACTTAATTTAACTGATATTCAACTGTTCTAAAAAGAAATACCAATTATGCATCAAATTCAATAATCAACAGTTTTTATTCGCTTAATAATAAATACATTGTAAAAAAGACGTATTTCTATACTCAATAGGAATATTTCTTTATTCAAACTCTAAAATTTTAATTATAATTATTAGTATTTACAACAGAATTTATTATCATAAAAATTGCTGTAGATCATACAATAACTTTGTATCATTTAATGACACTCACTATTTCCTAAATTAAGCAATTTCTTTTTTGATATTATTATTTTGAATTCCACAATCGTTTATCTTCAAATTGATCAATAATAATGTATTTGAATCATTATTAAAATAAAATTGACAGTTTCCAACTAAAAAAATTATTAATGTAAACATTCTGAAAATCAGGAAAAGCTTAATCCAGTGTTCATATAACATTTAATAATTCAATATTATACTCATTTTTAGATTGTTCTTTCCAGATTCAACATACATCTATCTTAAATGTAATTAGAACTCTTATCACCGTTGGAATAATAGATAAATATCAAAAATACAGTGATAACGCAATCATCATATTTTTCAATATTTATAAACCTAAATTTTGAAAACCATATAATATTGATTTTGATATACCAATTGTGCGTTTGCTGGTAATGAAGATGTTACATTATAATTGGTGTTGTAATAAGTGAATCCTGAAACTATGGTATTTTTGTTTATGTTAGAAAAGGTTAATCTCTTATCCAATACAAAGTAACCAATATTCTTTTTAGTAAGTTCTGTACTATTAAATCTTTTTCCTATCACATGATTAGAGGATTGAACATTGGCTATGGGTTGATTTGTAGTGGAAACTAAGAATAGATTCGTTTCATAGTTGTTTGATACTATTGTTGATTTATTATCACCGTATTGATTAAACCAATTTGTAAGTTCTTCATCTGAAATGGTTGGTGGTGCAAGTTGTGGGACTGTCAGTTGGGTTGATCCATATGGTTGTGTATTGTACTGTGGTATAATTTGTAAGTTAGATTCTGTAACGGTAACCAGTGCAAACAAAGTCGAAATAACAAATATCGAAATAACAAATATTGTTCGTATGGATTTTGATGGAAATTCAGTTTTTTTGTAATTAAGATACAAGTAACTTAAACCCATACCACCAAGGATTGATAATGGTAAAAGCAAATGGACTAGAAGTCTTATTGTGTAAACATTAACTCCAAACCAATAAGATTTGCTCATGAGGAAGATTACAATGACCCAAACAATAAGGAACAGATCTTTAGTTGCTCTCCTTTTTACTGCTTGGATTGACCCGATAATCATGAATATTAAAACGATACCCAGGTAAACAAGATATTTTGAATTGCTTATTGGATCATTGTAGGGAACTGATGTTTTTATTAATGTTATTGTATAGGCTAAAATTTTATGTGCAAAGCTTGGGAATAATAAAAATGCGGCAGCAGCTACTACTAATGCACTTATCAAAGGTATAGATAGGAATAAAGCGTAACTTATTAAATAAATTTTATCTCTTTTTAAAATTCCTAAAACTATGGTAATTGCTGTTATTATTAAGAATAACAGACTAGTTGTTGATTGGTGAGTTAATAATACAACTAAGAATAGGAAGCTGGCCATTAAAGCATATTTATATTTTTTTGTTACCACAGATTGGTAGTATAAGTAAACTATTAAGGGTACAAATATGATTGCCATGGTTTCTGGAAGTGGTGAAACCAGCCTTGTGAATAAATAACTTGACATAACAAGGAATCCTGCAGAAATTCCGGCTATATCTCCATAAAATTTCTTGGCAACGTAAGAAACTGATAAAACAACACAAAAGGCCAGAATAGGTTGTAATATGCGAGCAGCCAAGAAATAATTAATCTTTAATATACTCCCTATAAACACTAAAACTAAACTAAAAAGTGGAGGATACATCAGTGGAGTACCACCCGGTTGATTAATCATTGGATCAACAAATGTAAGCCCATAATGACTAAAAACTTCGGCAGCTCGCACATGAACAAATATGTCCACTGTTAATGGCCATTGATTTGTTAAAGTCGGAATTAATGCTATGAAAAACGCTACTACAGCGGGGATAATCCAAATAAACTTGCAATACCTATTCTTCAATTCCTCAGAAGAATTTTCAGTTTCAATATCTGGACTGGCGGGAAGAACTATTGGTTCATACCCCCTTTGTTAAGGTTTTCAATTATCATCCAATTTAACTTGTTAATTGGGTAGATTGTTTCCATATAATATAATAAAATCCTCATTTTTCTGTTCCTACTGTTATCTTGAATATTAAATCTTTAAACTAATTTTGTAAAGTTATTATATAAATTTATATAATTAAAAAAGATCTAATAATTTTATCTTCTATTGATTTTGATCATATATATCTCTTTCAATTTATTTAGCAAATTAAATTTATAATATCCTAAAATTTTAGTTCTTAATGTTGATCATATTTAACTTTTAATAATAAATTCGATAATGTTGAATTTATTGATATAAAGATCTGTTGATTGAAAAGCTGTTTAAAAATTTATTTATTGTTTAAATAACTGAATTGTAACTGTTATTGGGATTTGTTATTTTCAAAAATTCTTCTAAATTGATCTATTATACATTGAAATCTAACTTAAGATGTTATTGGACAATAAAAAAAGTAATAAATCATTTATA
>PLXT01000028.1 GCA_003151535.1 Methanobacterium sp. | reverse complement strand
GAGAAATTGATTTAGATCAATATTTGTCCAGTTATAATGAACCAATAGGATTATTAGCCAGGGATCTTCGTAATATGATACTTGAACTAGTACCCATATGGATGAAGCCATTAAATGGAAAAATCTTTTCTATGAAGAGTATCATTTCTAAAGATACCTTTTTTATAGTAGAACAGACATAGTTATATCCAGTGATATTATGTCCGAACAATTTACATATGAACAAATAGAAAATGACCCCACTATGCAAATATTTTTAAGATTAAAAACTGGTAGGGCCACCAGTACCATAACAAACTATATCATTGTTATAAGAAGCTTTTGCAACTTTACAAATAAAACGCCTACAGAAATACGCAATTTACATCGTGCTGAATTGAGAAATCATGTTCCAGAATTTGATCAGTGGTTAAGTCAAGCATTTGATGGTTATGTTTCTTTTCTTATTGATTCTAACTATGCTGCTGGGACTATTAAACTTAATATATCAAAGGTTAAAGGATTTTTGCATGCATTTAGGCTCAGACCTACACCTGAAGTAGAAATTAGTAAAGATCATGTAAGTGAGGATTCTAAATATTCTTTAGATGTTGAGGATATTAGAAAAGCTGTTAAAAATAGCCCTCCTACATATCAAACTTTCTTTATTACACAAGCACAAACAGGATTATCATTAAGCGATGCAATTCTATTGGATGTAGAAGATTTTATTCAAGCAGTTAGTAAAAAAAATGAAGAAATAACTATCAATGAAGCTATATATCGTGCTAAAAACGATAATATGATAGGATGTTTTGATTTAAGAAGAAAAAAGACTTCTGTTGAATTTTATACATTTGTAGGCCCTGAAGCACTTCATTATATAGCGTCATTGCTCGAATCTAGGGATGAAATGTACTTAAAACCAAAATGCCCAATTTTTATGAAAGATGTATCAAGACTATCTAAATCAAAAGAAGATTATAAAAAAGACTTGAGATTAAAACCGGATGCTGTTAAAAATTATGTTAATAGAATGCATAGATCAAGGAAAATTTTCGAAAGGATAGAAATTGATGGAAAACATAAAAATTACTTCAGAACTCATAAACTAAGAAAATGGTTCTCTAACCAACTGAGATTTAAAGCAGGGTTTAGTGCAGACGATACCAAATATTTAATGGGACAAAAAACAGGCGACGTTTTAGAACAATACATCGATACAAATAACTATAAGGCTTTAAAAGGTAATTATCGTAAAGCATTACCTTATTTAGCGATAACTGAAGAAATAGTAATGGAAGAGAATCAAGAAGCTATTGAAAAGCTTGAAAGTGAAAATCAAGCATTAAGACAACAAATGGCCGAGATGAAAGCCAATATAGATGAGAATCAATCCACAACGGAAGATTTGATTCTGGAACTCATTAATAATTCAAAAACATCTAATTTAGAAAATATGAAACTTCCATCTGGAAAACAGAGCTTAGATGTATTAGGAACAATCCTCAAAGCAGAGAAAAAGAATGAGTAGGATAAATTCTTTTGTTCATTCATAGAAAATCGATTAATGATTTCTAATGAATTTTTTTTAGATTTAGTCGACAGAGTTAACGTAAACTCCTTATAGAACAACTAATTTGCATTTCAGGAGTTAACGTTAATTCCAGTCCAATTATACACACTCAAAAGACTCGAGCCCCATTATCGGATAGTCGAATCGAAATCCGTGTTTCCTTTTTGTTCTATATACGTATTTATGTATTAATAACTGTTTTTACTTCTCTATCTATCTTATCCTCGATTTTGATTAAATAAAAAAAACACTTCGAGGTGGATAGAATGGATTTGAATATACCTAAGGAACTAAAAGGAAAGGAACTAACGGCCTATTTGGTCGAACAAAGAGATAAATTGGCTGATTCGGTTATTAAAGACCCTGAACAGTTGGAGAACTTTGTACGTTTATGGGATGGAAGTTTAGGGATGCATGAATACTCTTTTAATAATCTAATACTCGCATGGCTTCAATACTCTAAAGTGTCTATGATGGCAGGTTACAAGAAATGGCAGAGTCTTGGTAGGACTGTAATTAAGGGAGAGAAAGCAATCAAGGTATTAGCCCCTTTGACTCGTAAGATAAAAGATAGATCAAATGATGAAGAAGCCTACATCATTACAGGATGGAGATATGTTAATGTTTTTGACATAAATCAGACTGATGGCGAAGAGTTAGATTTTGGTCATTCTGATAAGGTTAAGGGAGATATTTCTTTTGATATTATCAAAGCCATATCACCTTTACCAGTAATTGTTGAATATGCTGGTACTTCTAATGCCAATGTTAATAATAAGAGGATATTAGTGGCTCCTAAGGCTAATGAAGCATCTAAAGTAGCTTCACTTTTGCATGAGGTTTCACATTACAAATTAGGGCATTTAGATAGTGATTTGGACAAGGAAACTAAAGAGATTGAAGCTGAAACTGTTAGTTTCATTGTTACCACTTATTTGGGATTAAAAAACGAGAAGTCCAAATATTACATTGGATCGTGGAGTTCCGGAGATAAGCTGCGTGGAAGAGGATTTAAGGTTATATCTGTAGCAGAAGCCATTATAAAAGATATTAATGCTTTAATTCCTTAATTTTTTTTTTATTAACAAAGGTGATTCTAATGGCTAATGAAACAAACAATAATTCTAAATGTGTAATTTGTGAAAGTAAAGTGCATCCAAATCAAGATTGGATATTTGAGAGATTTAGTCTCTGTTGCACTTGTAGAGACCGGATACTGGGCACAATTGAATGAATGGATCTATCCATTCATATATCCTTTTTAGAGGTGATATAATGGTTTGTATTAATGATATTAAGCGAATGGAGAAAGAGAGAGATATAGAAGGCCTGTTAAGGTGCTCAGTGATTACTTATGATGAATCGTTCTTTCACTATGAAACTGAGCATGATCGTGAAATTAAAGATCGCGCATTTCATTTCATAATAGATGAAATTGGTTATGAAGCGATAAATTCACTCATTAGTCTATTTAATGATCCAAATGCAGATATACGGCTTCGAGCTGTTTCGTGCTTAGGGGAGATTGGAAAAGGGATGCAAGAAGATTATCACTCAGAATTAATTCAGAGATATGTAGAGAATTTTGGATTTATAGATTTTCTGCAAAGTAGTGATTCTGATTGTAGTTATCAGATAAAGAAATTAGCTGGAGAAATATGGAATGGTCTAAATTACAAATCTGACTTTGATGAATTAATTAAAAAGTTTGATGAATTAATTATAGCAATGCGAACTTCAGAATATAATGCAGACATAATCCACTATGACGAGGCCCTAAAATATATCCAACAGTTGTACTTAGCATTAAAACAATATGATAAGCAATTTATACTAGGTAATGCTGCATTAAATAGAATTAGAAGTAGTGATGATGAAGGTGAGACAGCAAAGGATGCTCTCCGATACTTTAATCTTTTGCCCATATCTACTTTGTATGGAAGAACTGATTGTGATCAAAGAGACACAACACCATCAAAAGGCCTAGTTAATTCTCCAACGAAACAAAAATCATTCTATGAAAGAAATAGAAGTCTAACGAACAAACAGATCCAAGACAACGATGATTTCATGGATGATATCATATCAGGACTCTACGCTGCTCGAATCGAATATCTAAAAGATAAATAAATTTATACGAAGATATGTTAATTTAGAAGACCATATTGGTATGGATTACAAATGGGACGCATTCACTAACCCTTTGGAAGTATAGTTAAATTATACATCCTACTTTATCTTTATCTTAACTAATATTGTCAAAATAATAAAAACTAATAGATTTAATACGGTAAACTATCAATAGTTAGGTCATTACCCCTACATGGTGAGAACAAGATACGGCAATCTTCCATTTTTTTTTAAAAACATAAATCTAATTCACAACAACGATAGGTATTGCCAACCGACTCTCCAATTTCTGTTTGGTGGGTCTAGTTTTAGACGTTAATAAAAATAATCATACACAATCATCTGATGATACTACCCACCAAGACTTCCATAACATGTGTGTTTCTCTTTTCTTTTTTTTAATATATTTTATATCTTTAATTTTCTGGAACTAGTTTTTTATATTAAATATATTTTAAATTGAATTTTTTTATTCTATTTAGGGTAAAGGAAAGAGGACCCACCTCTCATTATAGGGTTTGTGGTGACCAGTTAATTCTGAGAGGTTTATGATCTTATTTCCTTAAAAATAGTTCATTTATGCTTACCAAACACTGATTGGTAGATGGGTTGATTGCTATATCCTGCTCCTTTTAGTATTTGAATAGCAGCTTCATATTCTTTTATTGCGATCTGATGCACTTTTCCACCTATTTCAAGCTCTTCATCTTTAAAGAATTCGGGAGAATACGTTTTAGAATATTGGAAAAACTCCTGTGTTGGAAAATAATAATTCTTTCGTATTTGGTGTTTGAATATGACTTTCCTCTCACACAGATCGTCCAACATCCTACTAGCTGTTGTTTCACTTACTCCCAAACCTGAAGTAACATCTTTTTTGCAAAAGCAGACATCTGATGCGATTTTTGACATCCATCCATCGTCACTGAAGGATGATTCACCTATTGCAAAATCATTATAATAATCTAGATCTTTAGGTTTGCATTCTTCTGTGTAAACATAATTTTCTTCTATAAATCGGATATATGATTGTTGTTGTGGGCTGATGTCTGAAAGCATCTTTAATATTGGTTTTCCAATAATTTTTAAGGAATATAGATAGTCTTCGGGTGTTATAAGAATTTTGACGTCTTTGTCTTCTTTGTGGATCCATATGTCTCGGTTTTTGATGTTGGTTAATGTTACACTTTTTGGAAGGTCTCGGATATGATTTCGGTTCCTATTAACATTTTTTGAAGAGTCAATATTAAAGATTTCATTCATATGATGAGCATAAGGATTTGCAAACTGAACATCACCATGATTAGACTCTAATTTCTCAATGAATCGGCACAATGATTCAATTGCTGCTGCAATAGGAAGTCTTCGTTTTTTAAACTCTTTGTCATTCAATAATCGATCAACATCATTTAATTGATGAGTTTTAATTAGTTTGGCTGTTTCGCTGGTGTCATTAGGTGATGAAATAATAGCTCTCGAGTCATATTGGCTCTCAACATTGGATTCTATTGTTGATAAGTGAACGCTACCTACACCACTTATTTTCAGTCTTTTGGTTACGTGTGTATCTCCTTGAGGAATTGATATGGTTTTGTCATATTTTTTCTCGGACATTAATTCTTTGAATATGGATAGTAAGGGTAATGCTGCTTTTATTTCTTCTTCATTTCCTAGATCTCCTATTCTTATGAATTTACGACTTAGTACTTGGGGACCTTCTTTATAGATTGTCATGTTAGATAGACTAGCTGGTGTGCTGCTTTTTCCTATACTTTCTTTCCGTTGTGATGGGAAAATATCGAAAATAGTATCTGTAATGGTTGATTTACTTGTTCCTGGTGGGCCTGTAGAGATATGATGTACTGAATCGTTTAAGAATGAGGAAAGAGCTATTAATGTTACAAGAGCTGTGTTATCTTCTTGTCCAACTGCTTTAAGTTCTGCAACTTTTAAAATTTCGTCTATCAAGCTTCCATTCTTAAGTATTTCAATAGCTTCAGTTTTGATAGCAATTGGAAATTCTTCTATTGAGTCGGAAACTTCTGCCCAACTTTGTTTCTTTACCTCTTCATCTCTACCTTGCCATTTGGAGCTGTTTGTGATATTAATTATATCTCCGTCTGCGGTTTGAAGATCGAAAATAAAATTGTTAAACTTCTCCTTGGAATCATTCCCTTCATAATCTGGAACAATTCCATGTTTTTTCATATTGCCTCTGAGGAGTTTGTAGTATCTGCTGTTGTTATTAGATCCAATAGCTGTTATCGTTTTGTCAATTTTAAAGCTAAACTTCTTCTCTTCTCCTATTTTAACCATAACATCATAAGTGCTACTACTCACAGGTTTAGAAGTAAGAGTAGCAATACCGCCAGCAATTGGTATATCTACAGCTATTTCTTTCTCAGGCTGATTAAATTTGAAAGTCAATTGATCAATGATAATATCTTCAAATTCAGCCATTTAGCAAACCCCCTTAGCAAAATATTCCTCATTATTCAGGAACATTCTATAATGGAGTTTAAAACAGTTTCCGTTAGCTACTTCAATAATTAAATCAAAACAAGTCTCTTTATTTCTAATTATTTCATTACAATATATGGCTTTCTTTTCATGCATATTTTTCACCTTTGTGATTACTTTTTTAACTCATATTTTCCCTCCATAATCCTCTACCAAGGTTTTTAAGGTATAATTTAGTTCTTAATTAAGTTTTTAATATTTCGTGGTGCGTAGTGTTTTACAATTTCATCTTTGTAACTGTAAACCAACAGATCTATTGAATCACGGATTAGTTTGTTCAAGGATGTATCACCCCCAGTTTCTGAGACTTCATTTTTTATTTCTTGAAGTCTCTGCTTCTGATCATCACTAATATAGATTAATTTCGATATGTTATATCTTCCAGGCATTATTTCACCTCCGATATGTTTGATAATATAAGCAAGTATTTGGGTTAATATAAAGGTGCCGAATCCAATTTGACAAAATTTAACGTTAACTTCACCAAATTAACCACAATTACTTAGTGTCCTAGTAAGACATGTATTGAAGTTTAAAAATTGATATCAACAATACATTCCTCATATCTTTTATTAGAAGCACTTACTCCATACTATGGCCATTAACCATTATAAAGCTATTTAAAGTAATAATTAGCACATTTGACCCCTTTTTACAAGGTGTACTTTATTTTACAAATCCTTTATAAGTGAAAAAATGAGGTGTACTTTTTACATCACTTTTGCTTATAAAGGAAAACTGAAGTGTACTTTACCACTAACATTTCACAACAACCTAAAGTATTACTTTCAAAAAGAGACTAAAATACTACAATCAACCCATAACAAATCAAATCATCCCAAATCAAATGTCCAGATCAATTCATGAATGTATATGTGTGTAAATAAATTAATAGATCTTAAATTAAGTTATAGAATAAACAGCATCCTTATAACTTGAATGTTGATAATATGATGCCAGAATGATAAGATTAGGAAGAAACCAAAGATATCTTAAAAATGCCGACCAAACAACTGAAGACATACGGATATAAGAAACATAAGGATGGAAACAACCAGTTATCATATAATATACTACTTTAGCAGAATCTGGAGAACTTAAATGAGTTTTCTGTGTACTATTATACTTTAGCATTCTAATTAATTAAATTGTTATCAAAAATTTAGTCTTTTTTTATAAATCCAAATTAATTACAAACAAAAAAAACCTTGTCTATTAAATGTATAATATAAATAATTTTTACAATGAGTATAAAGAAGAGTAAGAGCAATAAAAAAGTAGATAATTACTTTCATAATTTATTAAGATTTGTATGGATCGATATAAATGATGGCCCATAAAAAAAAGGTTTACTTAGTATATGTGGATATTTTAGGATTTGAAAATTTAGCTGAAGATATAGCAAATAATATAATGTCACCAGAGATGGTAAGAACATCCTTTGTAAATACAATTAGAGAAGAATTAAGAAGATGTAGGGTAGAAGGACTATTAATTGGAAAATCTTTTGCTAGAGATGACTGGATTCTGGCTATTGATAATAATCAGAAAGTACTTTCTGTAATATCAAGAATGTTAAACCTTGATATACCAATGGAGATAGGTATCGGCATAAAATATTTCAACAAATTTGCTAATTTAGAAGGTAATAAAATAGATACGTACAAAGAAACGATAGAATTTTTAAAATTCGGTATTATAAAAGATTATCATAAATGGTATAAAGATAATAACGGTGAATCAATTAAGGAGACATTTATTGTTATTACAGACTCATTTTTTAATGAACTTGTTATAGCAGATCAAAATAGTTGTGAACAAATTCTTTTTGAAAATAGACATTTTCATTATCTGCCAAATAATATTATTGAAAGAGAGAACAAAATTAATGACTTTTTAAATAAAATAAAACATGAGCGAAGTGATTTTTCTGGTGCATTGATAGATAGGGTCTTTATTCCTCCTGATGGATATGATGAAATAAAAAAAACTCTGGAAAGAGATAGAATTGTTTTTATTACTGGAACAGCAGGATATGGAAAAACATACACTTCAATTAAGTTATTATGGGAATATTTTAACTCTGGCTATACTCCTAAATGGATATCTGGTAAAGATGATATCGAACGGAAAGATGTAAGGGATAAATTAGCTAATATTGAATCACAATTAGATTCACAGCATATATTATATTTTGAAGACCCTTTTGGAAAAACTAATTATGAAAGTCGCGATGATCTTAAAGAAAGGATTTCTCATATTATCAACACGGTTAAAAATAGAGATAATGTTTTTGTAATCATAACTTCAAGGAAAGACGTTTTTGAAGAATTTGAAAAAGAATCTTATTCTGAAGGAGAAATAAGAGAGTTTGAACAGGAATTAAACATATTACAACCAGCTTATAATTCGCAGAAAAGAGCGTTCATGTTAAAAAGATGGGCTACAGAAAAGGGATGTAAATGGCTAGGGATAGAAGAACTTGAGAATTTAATTTATAAATCTATTGAAAATAAAGAAAAATTACCTACACCTCTTAGTATTTATGATTTTGTAGAAGCTACAATAAAAACTACTGATCAAACGGAATTAGATGAAAAGATATTTAGATATTCTAAAAGTACCAGTAGAGCATTTGCAGATGAAATTATAGGTCTTTACAAAGCAGGTCGAAAAGATAGAGTTTTGTTGTTATCACTAATTTTTATTTCAGAAAAATTTGAATTAGATCTGATTAAGAACGAATATGCAAATATGAAAGATGAAAATTTCGAAAATTTCGAAAACATTTTAGAAGAGGAGTACCGAGTTAAGGAAAGAATATTTAAAAAGGAAAAATATTTAGAATTTTCACATTCTCTTTATAAAGAATCGATTAAAAATGTTCTGAAGAATCCGGGTTGTTTAACAATTTTCAATGAAGTATCTAAAAATCTTTTGAATCATGAATTAAGATATGTTCAAATAGGTACAGCAGAATCATTAGGAAATATAGGGGATTCTAGAGCAGTTCCATTACTAATTGAAAGTTCAAATGATCCGCATGAAAATGTTAGACGAGCTTGTGCCTGGGCATTAGGAAATATAAGAGATTCTAGAGCGGTTCCATTACTAATTGAATTATTAAATGACAATGATTTTGCTGTTCGAAGAACTTCTATAGAAGCATTAGGTAAAATAGGAGAACCATCTGCGGTTCCTTTATTAATTGAAACTCTTAATGGAACAGATATAAGTGCCCGTAAAGCATCAGCGGAGGCTTTAGGTAGGATAAAAGATCATAGAGCTATTATGCCTCTAATTAAAAATTTAGAAAATCCTGATACCGGTATTTTACTAAAAAGTATTATTGGGTTAGGAAATATAGGGGATTCTGAAGCAGTTTTACCACTCATTGAATTGTTAAAGAACTCATTTGGGGATATTAGATATGAAATAATAATAGCTTTAGGAAAAATAGGTAAACCTGCAATAGAACCTTTAATCAAGGTTATAAAACGTGAAATTTCAATATATGAACCATATTGGATTGATCATAGCAGAACTACTGAAGGATTAAAAGAAATAAGTTCTTCAATATTAGAATATGTTATTATTCTATTGGGAGATTCAAAACCCATTATACGAAAAGCAGCTATAGAAACGCTTAGAATAATTGGAGATCCAAAAGCTGTGGAACCTCTGATTCATATAATTTTAAATGATCAAGAATTAGATATTAGAAGAGCAGGCATACGTGCATTAAGAGAGATTAAAGATGGGAAAATAATTACTCCTTTTATTAATATCTTAAACAATGGAGACACATTAACTAAATTGGAAGTGATCACAGCATTAGGAATGATGAATGGCCCACAAACGATCAATCCTCTGATTAAAATGCTTAAAGACTTAGATCCACGAATACGAGAAAATGCTGCAGAAATATTAGGTAAAATGGGAAATCCAATTGCTATCGAACCTCTTCAAGAACTCATATTATGTGAGAATAGTTTATCTTCCGTAATTTATTCCGCTACAAATGCAATCAATAAAATTGGAAATCAAAAATCAGTTCAATTCTTTATTAAACTGTTAAAAGATTCAAATACAAATATAAAGAAAAGATGTGTTGAAGCATTGGGTGAATTTAAGGATTTATCTGCGGTTCGACCTCTTATTGGGGAACTATCAAATACTGATACAGAAATTATATTCAAAGTAGTACAAGCATTAGGTGAATTGAGAGATAAAAAAGGTGTGGAACCTCTAATAGTTACATTAAAACATGATAATCCTGACATTCAAGAGGAAGTAATTTTTGCATTAGCTAAAATAGATGATATTAGTGTAGTAAAACCAATTGTAGATTTATTGAAAGATGATCTAAATTTTCAAGATGGAGCAATTTGGAATACATTAAAGGAAATAAGTGGCTCGAGATTAGTGGATAATATCGTAGAATCAATTGAATTTGATTTTGATGATGATGAAATAGAAAACCCTTATTCCATTCGAAAAATCGTTTATTAAGATCAATCCGATCCCTGAACATATTTATGGATTTGTTAATGTACTTGTTTGTTAATTAATTAGTTAAAAACAGTCATAAATATCTAATTACTCCTATACCAAAGCCATAATATACATGAACTTTGTTAAGCTTTCAAATCTATTTAAAATTCAAATATTAATCGATCAATCGATTTGTGCCTAATTTAAGGTTTAAATTGGTATTAAATACTAATACATAAATGTTCATTTTATTCTGTTTAACTTACTATTATCAGCAAATTCTTTAAAATATGAATAGTAAGATATAAGATTCAGTTATTAAATACATTTGATTAGTTATGGGGGTATAAATTGTTAGAAGCACCTGCAGAAATAATCGAATTGGTAGATAAGTTTGAACGTAACTTAGAAGNNTGTTATTTTTGAAGATTCAATCAAGGTTGCTGGAGGTACAAGAGCACCCGATTATTGTTTTACCCTTGCAGGTAGAAAGATATTCTTTGTGGAAGCAAAAAAACCCTCTGTAAATATTGACAAGGATATTAAACCATCATACCAACTTCGAAGATATGCTTGGAGCGCAAAATTACCTCTTTCTATTCTAACTGATTTTGAAGAGCTTGCAGTTTATGAATCCCGTACCAGACCAAAGAAAAATGACCGAGCTAGTGCAGGACGAATAACGTATCTAACCTACAAAGATTATGTTGACCAATGGGATTATCTATACAATACCTTCTCAAAGGATGCTGTATTAAAAGGATCATATGATAAATATGCCGAAACTACTAAAAAGAAGAAGGGCACCACACTTGTAGATGATGAATTCTTATCCGAAATAGAAACATGGCGAGAATTACTAGCCAAAGACATCGCACTCAGAAACTCAGATCTAACAGTTGAAGAATTAAATTATTCGGTACAGCAAATTATAGACAGAATCATATTTCTACGAATGGCAGAGGACCGTGGAGCAGAGAGATATGGACAACTACAAAACCTCTTAGACAAACAAGAGATATATCAAGAATTATGCGAGATATGGAAAGCAGCAGATGAAAAATACAACTCCGGACTATTTCATTTTAAAAATGAAAGAACTCAAAAAAGCCCTCCAGATAATCTAACACCACAGTTAGAAATTAAGGATGGAATCTTCAAACAAATAATTAAAAACCTTTACTATCCAGACAGCCCATACGAATTCTCCGTATTATCCCCAGAGATTCTAGGCAATGTATATGAACAATTCTTAGGAAAAGTCATCAGATTAACAAAAGGTCACCGAGCTAAAGTCGAGGAAAAACCAGAAGTAAAAAAAGCAGGCGGAGTATACTACACACCTCAATATATTGTTGAATACATCATAGAAAACACCTTAGGGAAATTATGTAAAGATAAAACACCAAAAAAAGTATCAAAACTGCATATATTGGACCCTTCATGTGGATCGGGATCTTTCTTGCTTGGGGCCTATAATTATCTACTAAACTGGCATTTAATCTATTATACTAATCTTAAAGATAAAAATCGTTTAAAAGATCAGATATACAAAGGAAAAAACAGTGAATGGCATCTTACGATAAAAGAAAAAAAACGTATATTACTAAACAACATCTACGGTGTTGACATTGACCATCAGGCTGTTGAAGTCACCAAATTGAGTCTCTTACTAAAAGTCCTCGAAGGTGAAAACAGAGATGTACTGGAAGCACAACAAAAACTTTACAAAGAAAGAGCATTGCCTAACCTAGAAGATAATATAAAATGTGGCAACTCATTGATAGGACCAGAAATATACAACGACCCGAAATTAGATTTAACATTGGAAGACATTAAAAAGATAAATCCCTTTGAATGGGTGACTGAATTCCGAACAATAATGAAAGATGGAGGATTTGATGCGATAATTGGAAATCCTCCGTACGTAGATATTAAAGGATTGCCTGAAATTGAAGTTAACCACATTTTTGAGCATTATCAGACTTCAAATAATAGAATTAACCTTTTTGCTACTTTTATTGAAAGATCTTTATCAATAGTAAAACCTAATTTTCGCTTTTCTATGATTATCCCAACAGCTATTTTAACTCAAAGCTCCTATAAAGGGCTTAGAAAGATGATTATGGATGATTATTCAATAGGAAAGATTGCTAGATTACCTAACGAATCTTTTGGTGCTGCTGCAGGTGATGTTAAAGTAGATACTGTAATTATAGTAATCGAAGAAAAATTAAAGTCAAATATGGTAAATATCATCGCTTATTCTGGGTATGATAGGATAAACAAAATTGATCCAAAAACTGCTAGCATAAACGGGGTTATTAATCAAAACTTATGGTACAATAAGGAAGATTATGTCTGGACAATTAATATATCTGAAGCTGAAGAGAACATATTGATTAAATGTGATGAAAACGCTTTGAAACTTGAGGACGTAGTTGAATTTTCTTTAGGTCTCACACCCTATGACAAATATAAAGGGCAAAGTAAAGAACAAATTGTCAATAAAGTTTTTCATTCAAATTTTAAGGAAAATGATACATTTAAAGAACTATTAGCAGGTAATGACGTTAAAAGATACTCAATTTCGTGGAATGGTGAACAATGGATAAGTTATGGTCCATGGTTAGGAGCTCCAAGACAGGAAAAATTTTTCACAGAAAAACGAATTTTAGTTAAACAAATAATTGATTGGAGTTCTAAAAGAATTTGGGCAAGTATAACAGATGATGAACTATACAATACACAAAATGCATTTAATCTCTTATCAAAATCAAATTTAAAACTTGAATATATATTAGGAATTCTCAATAGTCGTTTACTCACATTCTATCACCGAAAGCGATATTTGGATGAATTTAAAATGAGATTCCAGAAAATATTAATTAAAGACTGTCGCAGGTTCCCAATTCATAATATTGATTTTTCTAATATTGATGAAAAATTATTACATGATCATATAGTCAAACTTGTAGAAACTATTCTAAAACTCAACATAAACATAGATACAGCCAGAACTCCACAAGATAAAGAATTAATCCAGCGACAGATCGATTCAACGGATAAAAAGATAGATAAGTTTGTTTATGAGTTGTATGGTTTGAATGAAGATGAAATTAAGATTGTTGAAGAAGAATAGTTGATTATTTGGATAATATAGTAGATCGGAGGTGCCATAATGAAAGCTGATGATGTTTATTTTCCTATGAGGAGTAATATTGATTTTTTTGAGAAAAAATCTAATCAACTTGATTTAATTGCCAAAATTAAGCAATCAATATTACTTTATGACAATTTACACTTTGATGCGGGAGCTTATACAATATCTTGCGGAGATAATGGTTCTTTTGATTGGTGGTATCCTCCAGACCAAATAAATACTATTAATTTAGATGTTCCTGAAACTACAAGTACAGGGTTTTATGTGAATATGCAACCTGAACCCAATGGCAAACCTTTTGGAGTAATTAATCATAGTGATAATAGTAAAAATTATGTTGTTTCATTTCAGAAGTTAATTTTAAATATGGGACTCATTGATGAGAAATTTATCAATTTTGGAATCCATGAACTGACACCTTCTGGAAAACAAAGATTAACTAAAGCTATATGGAATACTAGCAACTATAAAGATTTTATTGAGGGTACTACTTTTTGTAAAAAGAAGATTTTAGACAATTTTCATTATTCTTTGCTATGTTCAGAAACTATAGATACGCCTATAATGATCGATGATTTACATAAGAAATTAATTGAAGAAATGAATTTAAATATTATTAGAGCTGCTGATCTACGTATTGAAGTATTAGAAAGGATAAATAAATTGTTAAAGTTCAACATCCCTGATTTTTCGTTGTTGTCTATGGATGAGCTTCTAGATTTAAGAAAAGATAGACTATTTAATAATTTTAGGGAACACTTATTAAAAATACATGAATTATTAATAAATAATGATAACTATTATGAAAATTCTGAAATTGAAGGGCTGTTCATGAAAGATTTAATGGAGGAAGCTAAAGAATTCGCACCTTCAGATAAAAAAATTGCTCTAAATGGGGCTGTCCTATTATTAGGTTTTCTACCTTATATTGGAAATGCAACTTCGTTAGCTAGTTATCTTAAGGAAGTAAATAGTTTGCAAAGTTTTCAAAACACTAGCTTAGCATTTATAATGAAATATACTAAATAAATGATAAATCTTACCATTCCACATCATCTCAAACGATGCACAAATCGATAGATAGCTACATACATTCATATGTTTATACATTTATAAATGATTTGATTAGTCGTTACGGCAAGTAAATTGGTAGAGGGTTAACAATGGCAGTTTATGGGTTGTGTGCTATAGATCCTAGCATCAAATAGAGCTTATAACTTTAATTTGATATAAAAACCATCTATGCTCCACAAAGTAAGCATTGTTACTTGCAAAACATGCTAAAAAAGTAACCATTCTCGCATCAGATATTGAATTAGCAGTTAAAGAGATAAAATAATATAATTTCTAGTTTTTTTTATTCAATCCAAATAGGATTCCATAAAACATGAGAAAATTATTCAAAGAAATATACGGTGATAGTAACAGTTTAATCGTAACTTTGTCAGTTAAATGTATTACGGCACACGTGATTTTTAAACCTTTAAAAAGTCCATATATCCCTTACCATTGGAAAAACCCGTTATATAACATTATTTTCGGATAATGTTGCTTGCACCTATGGCTAATAATAATAGTACAGGCCATATTTCAAGTCTTCCTATCCACATATCAGCTATGAAAGTTAATTTAACAATAACTGGTGATGTAGTTGTAATTAATGATGATGTTAATCCCACATTACTTAATGCTGAAGCAACTTCAAATAACACTTGAGAAACATTAGGATAATAGAACATTACGATTATATTACTTATTATAAACACCATTAGATACACAAATACAAATAACCCGGTTAATTTTAAAAGATTGTCATCAACCTTAACTTCCTTCACATGATGAATTTTACGTGATATAACCGCACTTTGAGGTAATAAAAATGATCTAATTTCCCACCAAACTGATTTAACCATAATACCAATTCTAATCCACTTTATACCTCCACCTGTAGAACATGAACCTGCACCTATGACCATAAGTAAAGTAAGTACAAATATTGCCAATCCAGCATACTGATTCGTTATCTCCTGACCTGAAGAAGTCTGAAGACCAGTAGTTGTTATTGCCGACACTACTTGAAATACAGATAATCTTAAAGATAGTAGGAAATCATGGGCATAGTATGGACTATTATAAAGGTATACTGCTACAATGATGGTACCAATAATGATTAATGGCCATGACACTCTTGTTTCTATATCCTTAAAGTATTCTCTCCAATTTCCTTTAAGTACAGTATAATGTAATGCAAAGTTAGTTGCACCGATAATCATAATGATTATGGCGACAAGCTCGATCCATATGCTGTGATAAAAGGCTAGACTAGCATTCTGCATGGCAAATCCGCCTGTTGAAAGTGCTGAGAAAGTATAAAATACAGAATCAAAAATTGGCATACCTGCTGCTATAAACAGGATAATTCCTATTACTGTGTATAAAACATAGATTTTGAGTATGGTTCTCGCAGTGTGTCTTATGCTGGGCAATATTCTTTCATCTCTACCTTCAGCAGAGTACAACCTCATAATATTAACAGCAGGTGATGAAAGGATGGTTAAAGCCAAAACAATGATCCCCACCCCACCTAACCACTGCATAAACCCTCTCCAAAAATCCATAGTAAATGCAGCAGTATCTAAATTAACATACATACTAAAACCAGTAGTAGTGTAACCAGACATGGCTTCAAAATAACCATCTAAATATGATAAATCTCCAGAAAAATAAAATGGAAGAGCAGACAATGCACATGCAACAAGCCAGATACTAGTAGAAAAAACCATAGCACCCCTAAGGGATAGATCAACCTGCTTCTTAAAACCCTTAAAAAGCAATACTCCCATTATAATGCTGATAAAAGATGAATAAAAAAAAGGTAAAATATATTTGCTTTCACCATAAATAAGAGCAACTACAATGGGTAATAACATTAAAAGACCTAAAAAAATACACATAAACCCCGTGTAATGAAATAGAGAACTTACTTCTCCATTTTTCATTTTGTCCATAGAGTACATTAATATTATTCCCCTTGACTTGATTATTTATAAATTTGTGAATCTGTTCATTACCTTTTGGGCATATTTAGCTTTAACGAGAATAGAGATTTTCATGCCCTTTTTTAAGACCATTTCAGGTTTTGGAATCAGTAGATTGCCATTTTCGTATACTGCTACTATTATAAAATTATCGTTAGGACTAATATCACCCACTGTTTTACCTATAGTTTTTTCGTTTTCTAACTTGATATCAATTAATTCCGCATCTCCTTTACCCATCACTACTAAATCAGCTATTTTAGGTCTTATTATTAATTTTTCAACATAACTTGCAGTGGTTAATTCTGGACTCACTACCGAGTCAATCCCAATTTCTTTAAATGCACGAGAATGGGTAATATCACTAACTCTGGCAATTATTTTAGGAATCTTATATTCTCTTACAAGGATGCATGATAATAAGTTTACCTCATCATTTCCTGTAGCTGCTACAAAAACATCTGCATCTCCTATATTTGCTTCTTGTAAAACTTTACCATTTGTACCATTTCCACAGATTATCATAGCATCTAGTTCTGAAGAGGCAATATTACACAATCCTTGGTCATTTTCAATCATTGTAACATCAAGGCCATCAGAAACTAATAAAGAGGCTAAATTCCGCCCCATTCTACCCCCACCCATTATCACAATATACATTTTATCCTCCCTCTAATATTAATACTTTAATTTCGTAATAGCCCCTAATTTATTATATATTCTAATATTAAAGTTATGATATTACGTTAACAGGTATTTTTGCTTCTTTTACTACTTGGTCTGTTGTTCTTCCGAGTAAAAATCTTTCTAAGCCTTGTTTACCGGATTTTCCCATTACTACTTGGTCGGCTCCTTCTTCATCAATTGTTCTAAGGATGGTGTCGGCGGGTTTTCCTTCTTTAACTAACACTTTGAATTCTATATTTTGGCATGTACCATTGCATTGGCTTTCTTCAAGTTGTTTTTTAAAGGTTTCAACTGCTTTTTTTCCATCTGCCCTTAATTCTTTATCTAGATCATTCCGGACATCGGGTTGGATTACTGCGTTCAAATAATCTGTGTCGATTACGTATAAAACAATTATATCTGCACCGGTTAAATCTGCATGGGATATGGCGTATTCGCCTGCTCTTTCTGCATTTTTTGAACCGTCTGTAGGTAATAATATTTTTTTATTCATATTGATACATCCTCCAAAGATTTTTTTTCCGAAGTATAATTTTGGTTATGATACAATTTAAAAAAAATAAATTATTAATTTGCAGAATTATGTAGTTTCTTACAAATTAATTTTCAAACTATTTTTGTTTTTATCCTAGGAATGGTTTGGCTATTGTAAGCATTACTATTATGGTTATGATTATTCCAATTGCAACCATTGGTATTCCTGCTTTTAATATCTCTTTGATATTTACATAGCCTGTTCCGTATGCCATTGCTACTGTTGGATCTGCCATTGGGAACATGAACGATAGCGAACATGAGATAGCAACAGGTACAGCATAAATTCCTATAGGTTGTCCCTGAGCAGCTGCTAATGTTACTGCAAGTGGCACTAAAATTGCTGCTAGAGCAATGTTTGACATAACCTGAGTGAAAATCACCGCAATAACCATCAACAAGAGCATTATGGTAAGTGTTGATACATTTCCGCCTAGACTACCGATCAAATGAGTTATAATATATGATGCGGCACCTGTATTTAGAAGTGCAGCTCCAAGGGATAGTGCTCCTCCGAAGAAGATTATTAATCCCCAATCTACTCCTTCTTGGGCATCTTTCCAGTCTATAACTCCTGTTACAAAGTACAAAGCAGCACCGATCAAAGCAACAGAATAACTGTCAAGACCAGTAATGCCAGTTGTAACCCATAATCCTATAGTAAAGAATAGAATAGCGGCTGTAATCTTCTCTGTTCTTGTAATAGAACCCATTACACTCATTGCATTGGTTAATGTTTCATGTCCACCTATAACTCCTTCCACTTCTGGAGGGAAAACCCTTTTTAACAATTGCCATGTTACGAATAGTAGTATAATGGCAAGGGGAAATCCGAAGACCATCCAGTTAACAAAGGGTAAGTGAGTGTATGCTGCTGCCATTAAGTTTGGTGCAGTACCAATTTCTGTACCAAATCCACCTGCTAATGAACCGTATGACGCACCTAATACCATTGCCTTAGCAAAATTACTGTTACCCTTTTCAGCATCATTCACACCAAACAATGGTATGATCGTCTTGATAATTGGCAGTAACATAGCAAATGCAACTACGTTTTCGATCCAAGCCGAAAGAAGACCTGTAGAGAAAACTGCGGCAAAGATACTCATACTTGGACTTGTACCAACCTTCTGCAACATCCAGTAAGTGAAACGTTTTGCAAGTCCACTTTTACCTATGGCAACGGCCAAGATGAATCCTCCAATCATCAAGAAGATGATAGGGTTAGCAAATCCAATAGCTGCCTGAGTGAAATTTTGAATACCTAGTAGAGGCTGTAAAAACATTAGCATCAACGATGTTACTGCCAGAACTTGTGCTTCACTTGCCCACATGATAATTGCAAAGATTAATAGGGCAATTGCAGCATGACCCGAATAAGCCAAACCCGGTGTTGGAACCAACATAACTAATATAAAAGCTATGATAGCCAATGGAATTCCTAAATTCTTAAAACTTAGTTTCAGTTTTATACCTCCTTTGTTTATTAATTCTATTAGATTGACAAACAGATTACTTAATGACTTTTTATCATATAAACATATTTCATAATGACTAATAATTATAAAATAACTTTATATGCCATTAGATTACCGAAAACTACTTTATAAATTAATTAATTGAACGTAATAATTGGAAGGGATATTTACAGGTAATATGTTTTAAATGATTAATATTGAAATATATAATATAAAAGTGGTGATTAATGGTCAATTGGAGGATTGTTGTATTTCCCATGTGAGATATAATGGTTCTAAAACACACAAAGAACAAGTTTTAAGATACATCATGATGTGGAGGGTTCATTAGGAGTACCTAGTATTTGGGAAAGAGTTGATTTTTTGAACTCTTTAAGGAATAAAGAAAGTTTTCGCATAAATAACAGAGTGTACAGATAACAATTGGATTCAGGGTGCTAAAGTTGAAATAGTTACCATGAAATAAGAAAAGAATCATGGAACATTCATCACTTAGAAATCTCCACGAAAACATAACTCAAAAAATAATGAAAAGAAAGACTATAACTCGAACACAACTTCCCCAATATTGGATACAAAAAAATGTTACTAAATGCCCAAAAGAATCTACAAAAACGATATAGAAACAGACTTACTCCTCCTAGCAATGGAAGATGACTAACTAATGTGTTATTTGATATTAAAAACTTCAAAAGTATCATAAATGAGTGCTTACACCTACCCCAAAGTGTATAGATACAAGGATAGATTATAACATTTATTTTAATGTTTAGCATTCTATAAGCTTACAGATCTATATACAACTTGATTATGTAATTCAGAATTATGAAAAAAGCTTAAACTAGTGATTCTGGCCAAGTATATATAGATCAAACATTTCACAAACAGATTTACATATAAAGCTATGCATTTACTCGTAGATAGGCTCATTTATTCATGTGTTTATGTATGTATGTGTAATTTAGTTGTAGCTGCAAGTAATTTAACTGGAGATTTCGTTCTGAATTTATCTGCTCTATTCCACAGGCTTATAATAAATAACTTATGTTGTATGATTGATACTATATTCAATGAGGATTATGTTAAGCACGAAATAAAAAAGGTAAATAATAATGTTATTTTGAAAAATATACAATTTATTGGACTTTCTTGTGCTTAAACTTAACAAATTTTTCTTATCTATTTTATTTTTAGCTGGGATTAGATTAAGTTTAAGTTCATAAAAATATTAAAAAAAGTGAAAGAAAGGTATCTTTAAGAATGTTGCTCCTATGAAAAGAATGGATTTATTTGT
>PLXT01000027.1 GCA_003151535.1 Methanobacterium sp. | reverse complement strand
CATATTTCAACCAGAAATATCTGAATTTCCTATTCAGATCCAACTTCTCCACAATTGGATATACCTCACTATTCTCCACTAATTTCATAGACAACCTCCTATACATACCTATAATATAGTATGGCCGTCATACTATATATAGTTTTTATAAATAAGTTATATATATCCCTTAAAATCCTCTAATCTTCATATTATTTCTGATTTCAATTACCCAAGATTGATTATGATGCGTAATCTAGGTTTCAACAAATAATATGAAGATATTCCTATTCAAGATTACAACTCTAAGGATTTAATCAACTTAGAAGAATTAAGATACATTGACCTTTGGAAATATATGCAAATGAGGACTCTGATAGATATACTTTGTATCATAATACCTGAAAGGGGTTCAAGATAGACTACGCTTTGTTTCCCATACAATTTTAAATAGAACATATGGGACAGGCTCCTAGTCTATAATAACTATTATAAATTCTATGCTAACTGCTTAATTTTAAATAAAACTGTAATAATTACTATGATATACTTAGTCTAGTTGATGCACATTTAAACAACTTGGGGCTATGGTTTTTATATTAAATTGTGGAATCGCACACTTGCGGGCTTGCTTAATGAATATCATCTGTAAACCTTTTGTGAGTATTTATATCCTTTAGTTCTAATTTTCCCCCACATTCACAATCCTAATTCAAAATCCTCTAGAGATTCTCCAGGTTGAAGTTCATAATAGTTTTTACATTTATTACAGATTAAATAATCCATAAAAACAACGCCCAATTCTAAAATAATTTTATAATAATTCAGATTATACCTTTGAGATTATTGTATTTACCATCGAAACCACTAAAATCTAAATTCAGATCCTTATAAATAATCCCCTTTTTATATTGTCTTTTAATCTCGTATCACTTGGACGACGTCATATTTTAAGTTAATTTTGTATATCTTTGAAGTAATCCTGTTTCATTGGCTATATCAATTCCCTTTTGGATTAGTTGTAGATCAGATGTAATCCAACCAATAAGCTGTTCCAACTCATCAGTTTTGTGAGTATCAATATGATCTAATGAATTATGATCTCTAGATAATTTTAAAGGTTTAATATCTTTTGTTAGTGAAGTCTCCAAGTAATTTAGTGTAGTTAATATTTTTTGAACATTAATATTTAGATCTTCCATTGATTTTTTATTTGTATTTAATATTGCTGCGATTCCGCTCAAATCTGCGGCCATCTTATTATTTGAAGCTATGAGCTCATGATATAATTCTAGATCATCATTTATATCTTTTAAAGTATCTTCTAATTTTTTAAGTCCAGCTTCTAAGTTATTTTCTTCCATAATATAATTTTTAAATGATTTAGACACATTTTCTGTATTAAGTTCCATTGAAGAAATAATTAAAACATGTTTAGCATATTTTATATTGGCTTTTATAGTACGAATTAATTGATCTGGTAGGTTAACTGAAACTCGGCTTGGTAAAATTATGTAAGCACATATAAATGCAATCACACCGCCTAATGCAATGTCCACAAGTCGAGCTATTGCATTATCATACACAGTTCCGGTTGGCCACACTAATACAATGAAAACTGTCATTGCCATTATAGAAAACCCCATATAATTGGGATAGAATGCTCTAAATAAAAACAGCATTATTAATGCCAGCCATATGAGTAGATCATGGGGAAAAATTAATGAGAGGATAATAGCTAAGATAATAGCAAGGAAATTATATCCCACCCTTGAAATTAAGTTATCAATTGTACTTGTAATATCGGGTTTTAAAATAATTAAAACTCCCATTGTTATCCATATTGCACTCCTTTCCCGTGTTAAATAAACAAAAATCAATGAGATTGTCATTGCCAAAGTAAAACGTACTGCGTGTCGAATATATAGATTCTTTAAGTTAAAATTGGCCTTTAAAACTTCTTTTAACGGTTTATCAGTTCTTTTTATTCTTCTTATTCCATTTCCATTATCTTTAGATAGTATTTCATTACTTTTGTTAAGGATTTCCATTATAGAATGGGAAATTTCTATAACTATTGCATTGTAATTTTTATTTGTTAAAAAGTTTGATTCAATAGTTGAAAGTTGTTTATTCATCTCAGTTAAATCTACTGGACCTTTATTCTTATTGAAATTATAGACAATTTTTGAGCTGAAATTATCTGATCGATCTAAAAAATTTTTAAAATATAAACGTGATTTGGAGTTCAACCGGGAATTTATTAGATTACTATAACTTCTGAATATTTTTAAATAACTTCCAAGTTTAAAAATATCATAGTAATTCGAATTGATCGGGATTCCCGATAAAAGATTCCGGGTGTACAATACATTATGGATTGATGAAGTTGGATTAAAACCTACCGATACCATTTCCTGAATTTTCTTCTTTTCAAGCCATATTTTCGGTATGAAAAGAATAGATGCTACAAGATATGCGATTATGCTATAACTAGCCCAGTCTAAAGTACTTGATTGGTTGTTAACCAGTAGTACTGCTACAAAATAAGTTAAAAAAAATGTGAAACCCAAAGATCCTTCCATACTCCCGAAAATGTACATTGAAATACTGAAAAACGACCATATCACAGTAAAGAAAACAAACAAGCCAAGATTGGATAGGCCTAAAGAAGCACTTATAAAAGCTAAAATGGTCATTAAAAATCCTAATACTGTTAAAGTTGCCACTTTTTTGATGGGAAGTGAAATATCAATAATTATAGTGGCTAAAAGGGTTACAACGATTATTGCATTTATTCCATTATTTAAGCCCAAAAGTTTGCCTATCAAACCTGCAATAGCTATTAAAATAATAGCCCTAACTGCAAGTCCCCATTGAGGCTTCCCAGTATGTTTAGATAATCTTTTAAGTCTATACCAAAAATCCCTTTTCTTCAAATTAAATTCCTCATTAACTTTATATTATAAATATTTTCATTTTCGTTATTATTATGTTTTCGAATTTTCTCGACAAACTCTAGATCTTTTTTAGTAAATTTTATGGGTAGTTTATCATCTGTAAACCTTTTTTGAGTAATTATATCTTTAAGTTCTAATTTTCCCCCACATTTACAATCTAGATCAAAATCCTCTGGAGATTCATCAAGTTGAAGTTCATAATAGTTTTTTACATTTGTTACAGATTAAATAAACCACCAAAACAACCTCCCCACATCCAAAATAATTTTATAAGTGTTATATTCTATAATAATTCAGATTATATTAGATATTCATGTATTTACCATCGAAACCACCACAATCTAAATCCAGATCCTCTAAATAATCCCCGTCTATTAGATCTATTAGATCTTCTTTGACCATTGTGTGAACGGGGTTTATTTTTATTATTTTTAGATTTGTAAAGACTAAAGATAATCAAAAACAAAATAATAGACCAAAATATATAATATGGTATGAAAAACCAAATTCCTGATGTAGGGGTGTTTTCTATCGTTATAATCACTGACCTAGTTTTACCAGATAGTAATCTAATAATTTATTCAATAAATAATTCTGTTTCAAATTATCTTAGAATTCATGGCCTCATTATTCTATCACAAATTTTGTTAATATAATTTTTTTTTTAGGGAGGATTATCTAAATCGAATTACAAGCATTAAATCCCTATTGCATCATCGCTCATATGATAGATATACTATTTTTACTAATAAATATGTTTATATTCAAATTTAAGAGAAAGAAAAATTTTTAATAGAAATTTATTAATAATAAAATTTATTAGAAAGTTGCATTATAACTCAGAGTATAAATGGGATTTATTTTTTATAAATATAATGGGGGTTTATATTATAGAAGAAAGTTTAAAGGTTCCAAAAACTGTTTTAGAGGATGTTTGGGCAGAAACCATTAAGAAACTTAAGATTAATCCTGAGTTTAACTTGGAAACAGTTGAAAAGATAGATTCCATGGTTAAAGCTGGGATGATAATTCCTAATGACATTATTGATCTTTTAAATGGTTAGGTGTTTTTTTTATGAAACTGCTTGAGCTTAAGATTCATAATTTTAGAGGGATTATAAACCTTTCAATTAAGCCAGATGGAAAAAATTTCTTGATCTATGGTCCTAATGGCTCGGGTAAAAGTGCTGTTGTGGATGCATTAGATTTTCTACTAACCGGACAGATATCCCGTATGACAGGTAAAGGAACCAAAGGAATTACATTAAAAAAACATGGCCATCATGTTGATTATTCACCCGAAGATTCAGATATCATGGCAAAAGTCCAGATTCATGGTTTCGAAGAGCCGGTTGAAATTAAACGAAACCTTGCAACCCCAAATGAATTAATATGTGATGATTCAGTAATGGATATCATAAAACCCGTTTTAGAACTTGCAAGTCGAGGCCAGCATGTTTTAACCAGACGTGAGATACTTAACTACGTCAATGCCGATTCTGGTACACGTGGTAAACAGATACAAAGTCTTCTCAAGATCACAGATGTTGAAGAAACACGTAGTAAACTGGTAAAAGTCAGAAATACACTAAAAAATAATTATGATGCAGCTAGAAGTTCTTTGAATACTATATCTGCAGCTATTAATTCGAATATTGGAATAAAAAATTTTGATGAAGAGAAAATACTTGATTTTGTAAATTTAAATAGGAAAATTTTAGGCGGAATACCCTTAGAAGAACTTAAATCAGATATATTAAAAGAAGATATAGCACCTCAAGTTTTACCCTCCGATATGGGAATAAACACTCAATTATTAAAAAATGATCTTGATAATCTTCAGAATATAAAATCAGATAGAAATAGAAAGAATATAGGCAATATAGACTTTGAATTACGTGACCTAAAGACTAAAATATCTTCTGACCACAATATAGGAGATGCGTTGGATCATCTTAAACTAACCAGATTAGGATTGGATTTATTGGGTCCTGAAGGTAGCTGTCCACTTTGTGATACTTTATGGGAAACCGGGAATCTTAAGGACCATTTAGAAAATAAGATAGAAGTTCTAACAGATGCAGCAGAAAAATTGGATAGAATGATTAAATTATCAGACAATTTAATCTTAGAAGTTAATCATGTACTTGCAATTTTGTATGAGATAACTAAATCAGCTGAAATATTAGAATTAAAGGAAGAAATAAACATTTTGAAGAATTGGATTAATGATTTAGATATATTTTTATCTGTTCTTGAAGATGATAAATATCCTGATCCCAAATTTAATATTCACTTAGTAGAAGTTCTTTTAGCACCAGTGAATTTACCAGCTATTTTGGATACTATCTATTCTGCTGCGATTGAAATTTCTCCAGAACCATCAAAAGAGCAAACAGCTTGGGATAATTTAACCAGACTTGAGGAAAACCTCAAAAATTATGAAAAATCCACAAATGATTGTGATAAATCGTTTGAATCATATAAAAAAGGTGAAATTCTTTTAAACACGTTTTTAGAGTCCAGAAACTCAATTTTAAATAATTTATTTGCAGAAATCAAGGATCGTTTTGTAGAGCTCTACAGGGAACTGCATGGAATTGACGAAATAGAGTTTGATGCCCTTTTAGTATCAGAAGGCGCAGGTGTGGACTTTAAGGTCGATTTTCATGGAAGAGGAGTAAATCCTCCCCATGCACTTCACAGTGAAGGACACCAGGACAGTATGGGCATTTGCTTATATCTTGCACTGGCTGAGAGACTTACCCAAGGATTTATTGATCTAATAATCTTGGATGATGTGATGATGAGTGTTGATGCACCGCACAGAAGAGAGATATGTAATTTGCTAGCTAACTTCTTCAAGGGAAGACAATTCTTTATTACCACCCATGACCAGACATGGGCAAGGCAACTCCAATCAGAAGGTGTTATACAATCAAAAAATAGGATAGAATTTTCGAACTGGACTATTGAAAACGGTCCTTCAATGAATATAATGGGTGATATATGGGAGGGTGTAGATTATGATCTTGAGAGAAATGACATTCCTTCAGCTGCTGCCAAACTCAGAAGAGGTTCTGAAGAATATTTCAGCCAAGTTTGCGCATCCCTACAAGCTCCAGTTAGGTTCAAATTTAATGGCCAATATGAATTGGGAGATTTATTGAGTGGAGCAATGAATGAATATAATAGCCAGCTGAAACATGCTAAAAAAGCTGCTAACTCATGGGGAAATACTGAGGAATTAGAGAAATTGAAGGATATAGAAATCTATTCTAAGGGAGTATTCGATAAAATAAATGCAGAAAGATGGTTGGTAAATCCCGCTGTACATTATAATGAAGGGGCTGATTTCACACTCGAAGACTTCAAACCAGTAGTTGAAACATTCCATGACCTATTTTCAATTTTCCAATGCGAAAAATGCGGTACTTTTATACACTTGGTTATCAACGGACCCCGTGCAGAAGCTGTCAAATGCAATTGTGGCCACATAAATTGGAATTTGATGGATAAATAAATTGTAAAATATAAGATAAAATGAACAAAATTTCTTATTAATAATAAATCTAACCAGAAAAAATATTTTTAATTAGTTAGATAAGCGGATGTTAAATGTATTGGACTTTTGTTTTATAAATAAAGATTTTTACTTTGAACTTAAAGAACTTAATAAAATAAAATGGAATAGTCATAAAGATGTTAAAAAAAAGGAAATATAATCGCAGTTTATACTGGAGCTCCTATAGTAGCATTGAATTCTTATTAAATGCCATTACTGATCCCTTTAAAGATCAAGGAATTAGAAAAAATAGAATCGTCAGGCTATAATGGTTCAAAAAATATTAGAAATACCTAAACCTATCACTTTATTAAAATTAGATGAAAACTCGATTTTGAAAAACTGGTCACCTGTTAAAAAACCAAAATTCAGATTCCAAGAAGCTCATCATAAAATGTCGGATAGATATTATAATCAGCTTAAAAGATTAATTTTACAAAAAAATCCCGAGAAGAATATCGATAAAAATATAATGATAATGGGGGATTTCAACAGCTGCACCAAAGAGGATTCTGCCAACGGAACAGATTACAATCCTAAAGATTTAATAAAACTAGAAAAATTAGGATACAATGACCTATGGAAGTATTCTGATATGTTGCTATAGACTAAACATACAATATATGACTTTACTTATAAATGAATACGATTACTCATATATGCACTCATTATTCATATAGTTAGATATTGACTATGTCATTTAATCATAGGTGCTGTTAGTTTTAAGATGTATCTTAGTAGTTAATATTCTAATAAATTCTATTTTAAAACTGAGTGCAGGGGACGGGATTCGAACCCGCGAAGGCCTACACCAATAGGCCCTGAACCTATCCCCTTAGTCCACTCGGGTACCCCTGCTATATGCTATATACTCTAATGGTTGAAGATTACCATATTAATTATTGGTTCTTGTTGTCGTATATAGTATTACCATAAATAAATATGTTTAATTCCTTTTTTTCTCTCTCTGTCCTGCTCGTCTGAACAAAACACTAAGCAGAATGCCTGAAACTATCAATACTGTCCAGTTTATGGTTAGGATGGTAACTTCAAATGCTACAATATCATATTTCAACAAAGAAAGAACGGTAAAAGACACGATGGCTAAAATAAAGCTCGCAACGAAAAGCCATCGAATGGCACGCTCCACCTTTCCTCCAGCGAAAACAGCTGCAGCAAAAAGGAAAGCTACACTCATCATAAAGTATCCTAGACCTTCAAGAGCAATGAAAATCCCATGAGGATTATACTGGGTGAACAATGAGAGACCTGCTGTCTCCCCGCTTAAGATGCTAGGTATAACTATAGTAAACTGAATGAAGTAGTCTATACTGATTACAGTCGCATAGATCAATGCAAACGACAAGGCTATCTGACTGAATATCTTTTTGTCATTGGCGGCGTAGTAATGGATACAAACCATCAGCACGACAAATATCAGCGCCAAAAGAATTCCTGGATAAAGCCATAGATAATCATTGGGAATAAACGCTGCCACATTAGTATAAGGATATGTAATACTGTTCGCAGCCGGAGCGAATGGTCCAGATCTAGCAGGAGTCAAGATACCTGCTATAAAAAATAATGCTGCGATTATTGCCGTCAGGACAGAGGAGTAGAATCCAAACTGATTGACTATGTGGTTAAAATTTGAACCTGTTTCATCTATTGAAGTAATTTTATTCTTCAATTAATTCACCTCATCTATTTCATAACCAGCATCCTCTCTAGCCCAAATCAACATCTGCGGATTAACTTCAACCTAGTATATTGCCATAAAATCACCGAACATTACATCATCTTGTTTATCAATATTAATTAATATTTTAGGATACCCTAACTATAATAACTATCTACTAAATGATTTTTTTAAAATTTCACTTAAAATTAGATAAAAGTTTATAATAAAGATTAAATTTGATATTAAAACATCTAAAGTGTCATAAATAAGTATGTACATCTATCCCAAACTGTATTCTCTCGATAACATCCTTCAGCACCTTCTGAAGTTTTTCCATCATTATCAATATTCATTTATAAACCCCAATTACCCACTGAAATTAAAATAAAAATATATACATAATATTATAACTCCTCAAACATATAAATTTTATTCAATTAAAATAGCATTTCCAAGTATGGTACTGTTTTTATGATTGAGAATTAATAATTATCGAATATAATCGTAATTATTCATATTGAGTAATTCCATTATAACCTTTTTTTATATTTTAATTCTTTGAATGTAATTTTAAATTCTGTTCCGTGGCTTCTGTCGAGTTCTATTTCACCATCAATTTGAGCAACTAAATTATTCACTAGTTGCAGGCCGAGTGTTTTTGGATTTTCTAGATTGATGTCTTCAGGTATTCCTATTCCATCATCGGCTATGGTGATTTCCATTTTTTCAGGTAGGGATTTGAGTTGGAGGGTTATGTTTCCTTGTTTTTGGGGGAAGGCATATTTGACGCTGTTGGTGATTAATTCGTTAATTATGAGTCCTAGTGGTATAGCTGTGTCAATGTTAAGAAGGATGTCTTCAATATCCATTTGGGCTTTGATGGTTCCTTTTTTAATTCCGTAAGTGTATAATATGTCGTATACTAGTTTTTCGATGTATTTCTTGAAATTGATATCAGTGAAATTGGGTGATTGGTAAAGTTTGTCGTAAACTATGGCCATGCTTTTGACTCGACTTTCACTTTCTTTCAAAATATTCGCCAATTCCCCATCATTTATAGTAGATTCTTGTAGGTGGAGCAAACTAGCGATTATCTGGAGATTGTTTTTGACTCTGTGGTGAATCTCACGGAGAAGAGTTTCTTTTTCATCTAAAGATTTTCTGATTTTTATTTCACCCTGTTTTAGTTTGGTGATGTCTTCAGATACACCTAGGAGATATTGAGGATTTCCTTCTTTGTCTAATATGGGAATTTTCTTGGTGTGTAATATTCTTTGACCTAACTTCTTGTTTTCAATAGTTTCTTCGGGTATATCTAATAGTTTTTTGTTTTGGAGGACTTCTCTATCTTTTTGTGTGAAAAAATCAGCTTCATCTTTTGGGAAAAAATCATAGTCCGTTTTGCCAATTAATTCTTCTCGGGAATGCCCCATCAATTCTTCCCCCGCTTTGTTAACCATTTCAAAATTAAGTTTGTCAGCACTTTTAATAAAAATCATGTTTGGAATATTTTCAACAATATTTTTCAAAAAATCTTCACTTTCAAGAAGTTCATTTTTAGCTTTGTTTTGTTCGGTGATGTCCATCATCATTCCAGATATGATGTTATCTTCTAAATGTGCGCTGAGAAGGATGGTAATTGTTTCACCACCTTCTAAAACCATTTCAACTTTCTGATGTCTGAACCTGCCAGTTATTTGTAATTTTTGAATGAGCTTTTTACGGTCTTTAGGATTTTTATAGATTTGTAGTGCTGTTTTGGTTTTCAATGCTTCAATACTTTCAAAATCAAACAGTTCAGCCATAGCATAGTTAGCAAAGATTATATCTCCCTTTAAATTGGTCTTATAAATAGCAACCATTGAGTTATTAACCAACTCACGATAGTTTTTTTCACTTTCTTTTAAAACTTTTTCCATCTGATTTTTGTAAAGTGCGAGTTCTATAGTATATTTCAGTTCATTAATATTGTAAGGTTTAATTATATATCCATAGGGTTCTGTGAGTTTAGCCCTTTCAATTGTAGGCTCTTCAGAATGAGCAGTTAAATATATAAGCGGTAAATTAAGCTTTTTAATCTTGGAAGCGGCTTCGATACCATCACTATCTCCTTTAAGAATTATATCCATCAAAACAAGTTCGGGCATAATTTCTAAAGCTTTATTTACAGCTTCTTCAGCAGTGGAAGCGACATATGGGATTTCATAACCTAAAAATTCTAATGTACGTTTGAGTTCCATAGCTTCTACGCTTTCATCCTCCACCAGTAAAATTTTAATATCTGACATCGTAATAACCTATTATATTGTATGTAACAAACTCCTATTTGTTATTATGGCAAACGGATAAATAAATGAAAATTAACTTGTTTATATTAATTTTGTTTTGGAGGTATTTTTTTCTTAGACTGGGCATTTCTATTATGGAATCATTAAAATGCCTGTAGAGTGAACTTTTTGACATTTTAAAATAAAATAAGTATGCAAATGTTGTTAAAAAGATTTTCCAGTAATTTTACAGATTAGTTAATGACATAATCTATAATTACTTAGATTTTTAATAAAAACTATTGACTTTGAAATAGTATTTTGCCTGAGTATTAATTCCATCATTTTCTTTCTTTGTATTTTAACTCTTTAAAAGTAATCTTAAATTCGGTTCCATTGCTTATGTCTACTTCAATATTACCGTCTATTTGGTTTGTTAAATTGTTTACAAGTTGAAGTCCAAGTGTTTTTGTGTTTTTGATATCAAAATCTTTTGGTATCCCTATTCCGTTATCAGAGATGGTTAGTTCTATTTTGTCTTGGAGGGATCTGAGTTTGATGATTATGGTTCCTTCACCTTGATGGAAGGCATATTTCACGCTATTAGTTAATAATTCGTTAATGATTAGTCCTAATGGTATGGCAGTGTCGATGTTTATATTAATATCTTCAATATCTAACACTGATTCAATTGACCCTTTTTTGATTTCATAAGAATAGAATATGTCGGAGACAAGTTTCTCTAAATACTCTTTAAAATTGATGTTGGTTAAATTATCCGACTGATAGAGATTTTCATGGATCATGGCCATGCTTTTCACTCTGCATACTTAAATCGAAATATTGTTTAAACTATTGAATATTATTGGTAACCCTATTTACCATTTGTAATGTTAAAATTAGATTATATGTTAATTTAACTTGTTAGTAGTCTTATATATCGTTATATAGGACTATAACGAAGTATCTTTTTTAGATACATTATCAACTTGATTAGGATAGCCAATTACAGAGTTTATGAAATTTTTATATTAGTAATATTATTTATTTACAAATTTAGTTAATAGTTTTTGTTGGGTATTGTGAAGTAGAATGTTGTTCCGTTTCCTGGTTCTGGTTCTGCCCAGATTTTGCCTCTATGTTTTGTAATATTTTTTCGCTCTGTATATATTTAAATTCTCTTTCCTGGCTACAGATTCGTGAATACTCTAATAAATCGTTTATCATCATATCCATTCGTTTAGCGCCTAAATGCTATGTTTAAGGTAAATCAATATTTGTCTATTTGTTTCAGGAGGAAAGAATGAATGAAATCTGTAATTTACCTTTTTTTCTAGTTATTTCTAATTCAAGTACTATATCTTTAATTAAATCTTTTCCATGTTTAAGTAATTTTTCAACACTATCAATTTCAATATCTAATTCCCTTGCAGCTGCATCAACAAATTTTTTTAAAGTTAGATCCCTAACTTCTCTTTAACTCAATCCTGAAAGAGCCATTACATATATTATTGCTCTATTCCTTGTGGATGCTACAGATACTAATTTTTGAATTTCACTCTTCTTCATTAATCTACCATAGTTCTTTTCTAGACCCACATCACCATTACTAAGCCTAACATCAGGCTGTTTAATACCATATGCATTATAAAATGATTTTATAGCACTAAGATACAATCGAATAGTTTGGGGAGATTTACCCGACTCTGCTAAATCTTTTTTAAATTTTATGAGACAGCCTCAATATATGAAAAAAAGAGTGTATATAATGTATTCCAGCTATTAGACTGTTATTCGTACCGAATATATTTTTACCTAGTCATTGATCGTCTAAATAGTGGTATTGCAATACCCATTGTAACCACTCCAAAAGCTAAAAGTATCAGTATTTGGACAAATACATCCCCAATATTCGCATTTAATAACATTACTTTTCGCATTGCATCTGCTGCATAGGTTAACGGTATCAACTTAGAGATGTCCTGCATAAACCATGGCATCTGCTGTATGGGATAGAATATACCTGCAAGGAACATCATAGGAAACATTATCAAATTCACGATAGTAGTACCGGTGGCTTGATCCTTTGATGCGGCAACAGCTAATATTCCAATCCCCACGAAGCTGAAAATACCTAATAAAAGCAAGAAGAATGCCAGTAAAACACTTCCTTGAATAGTAACACCAAAGAATATAATGGCTATTATTAGGACTAAAATACACTGTGAAAATCCTCTGACACATAATGCTGCAGTATATCCTAGAATAATAGAGACTTGGTTGATTGGTGCAGACAACATACCATCAAATGTTCCCATTTCCTTTTCCTTCGAAATTGCCTCGGGAATACCAGTCATAACAGTTATCATAACAATCATGATCATCAGTCCCGGAGCTAAGAAATTGAAATAATTTGTTTTACCTGGTATTGCTGTTTCAATATTTTGTGTGAAAGGAAAAACTATTGATTGTGCATTTATTGTTTTATTTGTAGTCTCACCCATTTTTACTACATTAATCTCTGCTTGCATCCCATTTAATCCAGTGATAGTGTTTGATGCAGTACTTTCAATTTGTGCAGCAACTTGAGGATTGCTATTATCTACATATACTATTACATTTGCAGATTTTTTATTCGTTAGATTATTCGAAAAGCCAGGAGGTATAATAAATGTCCCATACACATTTCCTCTGTTGATCTGTGTTTTGGCCTCTTCAACACTTGAAAAATTTTCGATGTTCATTGCACCCGAATTTTTATTCAAAGTTTCAATCTGTGTTACAAATGTACTGCTTTCAGTTCCATGATCAAGGTTTACCATTCCCACTGGTATCTGCTCTTGTGTATTAGCACTTGGAAAAATAAAACCAAACATGAGTAAAAATGCAATTGGCAGAAGTATTAACGATGCTAATGCTGCATGGTTACGTTTAAGTCCAAGCAAATCTTTCTCCATTATGTGATAACTATCTTTTAATATTTTTATTATATCCATTAGAATTACCTTACCCGAGCTTGTGGACTGTTAGTGCCATGTTGCAATAATTTTGATTTTTCATTAGCCTGATCACGTATTTCTTTCCCTGTGACTATCAAAAAAACATCTTCTAGTGTTGATTCGTTACTGTTCGTAATTGAGGAGATATTTCCGCCTTCAATTCTTATGGTGTCAATGATCTGGTTAAGGGCTTGCGCACCATTTGCACTGATTTTAAGATTTTGATCGTCTTGTTGTGCAAGTGCTGTAACAACCTTAAGTGATTTGATCTTTTCAACCATTTTAGATGTTAAATTCATTATTTTGGTTGTGAAAATGGAAGTATCACTCTTAAATAACATATTTTTCAGATTTTGAGGTGTATCTAAAGCTGCAACCTTACCATGGTCAATGATAGCTATACGATCACTCAATGCTTCGGCTTCTGTCATTGCATGTGTTGTTAATATGACAGTTACACCATTGTTGTTAATATCTCGGATAATCTCTCTGATAGAAAATGTTGTCTGTGGATCTAAGCCAAGTGTTGGTTCATCCATGAAAAGTATCTTAGGTTCGGGTAAAAGTGCTCTTATCACATTAATACGTTGTTTCATACCTGTTGAAAACTTGGATATCGGTGTATCTTTCCATTTCTGCATATCTACCATATTTAATAATTGAGCAATTCGTTCTTCTCGTTTTGGTATATCATAAAGTTTACCAAAGAATCTTAAGTTTTCAGAAGCCGTAAGATCTTCATACATTATCATCTTTTCAGCAACTAGTCCAATCTTTTCTCGAACTTTTGATGGATCTTGGATAAGGTCGTATCCAGCAATTTTAGCAGAGCCAGAAGTGGGTTTAGCAAGGGTACAGAGCATCCTTATTGTGGTACTTTTTCCTGCTCCATTTGGGCCAAGAAAACCAAAAATTTCACCCTCTTTTACCCGAAGTGATAAATCATCTACAGCTGTAAAGTCACCAAACTTCTTTGTGAGGTTATTCAGTTCTAATGCACATTTTCTCATAATTCACCTAAATTGCTTTTAAGGTTTTTTTTCAAGATCAACAATATCTGTGACGTTGTTCATATTTTCTAAAAGTTTGAGTGCTAGATCTTTCATTAGATCAGCTTTTACAATTGCAATTCCCTTTTCTTCGTCTCCAACCAACAACAAATTGTCTCCGGGTTTTATATTGAATACCTCTCTAGCTTCTTTTGGAATAACAATTTGTCCTCGTTCGCCTATTTTAACAGTACCGAAAAGATATTTACCCTTTTGTATTTCGCTCATTTTTATATCTCCCATAAATTCATGTCCTTATTAAATGCATTTTGAATATTCTTATTTTAATGATATTCATATTTTTGTGTAATTCATATTTTAATGAAATTCTTATTTAAATGTTTCCATGGACATCAATATATTTAGAAAAAAATTAGTAATTAGAATAGAAAACAGATGATTTAAATCATTACTGGAAATCAGTGATTCAAGGACTTAAATATTCAAAATAGAATGATATAAACTAATTATTCAGTTAAAGCAATAATTTCTTAAATACTTGAATAATTTGACGAAGTTTTGTATTAGATAAAATAATTAATATTTTCAAAAAAAGAAAAAATTTTTTATTAGTTTATCCTTCTTCAATAATTTTTAGAATGCTATTTTCAGATAATCCTATATTATTAATAGAACCCATCCCCAATGATCAAATCATACAACCTGATGTTAAATTAAAAAGTTGTTAAAAACCAGAATAACAGGTCTATATTTTCTATAATTACAATAATTTTTTTACTGTAACTGATCTTAACAGAAACATTTATATGTATTTTCAACAACATTATACCATCACTTCGATATTTATCGAATTGTGGAATTTGTGGAGTAATCAATGAAAACAAAAAAAATGGCTAAAGTATTTAAAGCCCTCTCAAACCCTAATAGGTTAAAATTATATTTACAAATCGTTAAAAAACATGAAACAAGTTATAAAACTAATTGTGGATGTTTAATAAGTGATATTACCAATTCATTTAATATTGGAGCTCCTACAATTTCTCATCATCTTAAAGAATTAACTAACGCCGAATTAATTTTTACTGAAAGACAAGGCAAATATTTAGTGGCCAGAGTTAATGAAGAAATAGTAAACGAAGTTAAAGAACTTTTAAAGCTTCATTAAAACTTTTAGTATTTTAAAATTTATAATTTCGAATATTTCAAATAGTTAAACCATAAACTGAGTAAAGAAGGTAAAAAAAATGGAAATTGCAATAATTAACAAGCCAATACTTCAGGGGAACACCAAAGATATTGCTGAAGTTGTGGCTAATTCTCTGGAAGCAGAATTGTTCGATTTAAAAGATTTTAATCCCTATCTAATGAATGAATATGATATAATAGGATTAGATTCGCAGTTATATTGGTTTAAACCCCATAAAAAGTTAAGAATGTTTATTGAAGATTTAGATAAGATTGAAAACAAAAAAGTTTTTATATTATCAACAAGTTTATGTCGGAAAAACTTATTGGATGCTTAAAGAAAAGTTAGCCAATAGGATATTATAAAGGATTCAAAATCATGACAAATTTAACCAGTTCATCTATAGAAAAACATGATTTCAAAAGTTACAAATCTTCTAGTGATATAAAAATCCCTGAGAAGATAATAGACCAGATGATAGGCCAAGAAGAGGCAGTAGCTACGGTAATAAAAGCAGCTAAACAAAGGAGAAATGTCCTTTTAATTGGAGAGCCGGGTATTGGTAAATCAATGCTTGCAAAGGGTATGGCGGAATTATTACCGCCTGAAGAACTTCAAGATATATTAGTTTATCCAAACGTGGAAGATAATAATAACCCTTTTATTGGTGTCATGCCTGCAGGTGAGGGTAAAACAGTTGTTAATACTTACAGGGTTAAGGTAAAGTCACAGGAAGAAAGAAAGAATATGTTCATGATTGCCATAATTGGAGTCATTTTGGCAGTTGGATTTTTATTAAAACAATATCTGACAGCTATTATAGCAGCAGGAATAGTTTTACTTATAGTAATGCAAATGAAACCCAGAAGTACTATCATGGTGCCAAAACTCCTGGTGAACAATGATAGTAAAAACACAGCACCATTTGTTGATGCAACAGGTGCCCATGCAGGCGCACTCCTGGGTGATGTAAGACACGATCCATACCAGTCAGGTGGACTCGGAACCCCTGCCCATGAGCGTGTTGAAGCAGGAATGATACATAAATCCAACAAGGGAGTACTTTATGTTGATGAAATAGGTACCATGCAAATGAAAACCCAGCAAGAGCTATTAACAGCTATGCAAGAAAAGAAATACTCCATAACTGGACAAAGCGAATCAAGTAGTGGAGCAATGGTACGTTCAGATGAAGTTCCATGCGATTTTGTTCTTGTTGCATCTGGAAATCTGCAGGTGCTTAAGGGAATGCATATAGCACTACGTTCAAGGATAAGAGGTTATGGTTACGAAGTTTTCATGAAGGATTCAATGAAAGACACCATGGAAAACAGGAACAAATTGATTCAATTTATAGCCCAAGAAGTTAAAAAAGATGGTAGAATACCACATTTCAGCAGCGAAGCTGTAGAAGAAATAATTCATGAAGCCCAGAGAAGGACAGGTAAAAAAGATGAATTAACTCTTAAATTAAGAGATCT
>PLXT01000066.1 GCA_003151535.1 Methanobacterium sp. | reverse complement strand
AAAAAGTTAATTACGAGACAGCCTCTACTTACCATTTACTTAATATCGCAAAATTAATTTCTCTAAATTTTTCTCTAAATTTTTCTTCAAATTATTCGTAATATTTTCAGATTTATACTTACCTGGTTTAACCATTTAACACAGCCATTAAAAACTAATTTTTTTAAATTAAAAATTAATATTTACATATATTCTATGATATTAAAAACGTTTACGGTTTAATTTTTAAATCAAACCCTAAAAATGTATTTTGTAGTGCATTGCACTACAAATACGCATTTTCACTAAAAAATCTAAAATATTTATTCGATTCCAATCTCAAAATAACAAATAACTCACTAAATTGGCCTATATTCGTGCTGAATGTGGGTTGTATCAGTGTAAAATAGACATGCTATATGCATATGATGTTATATATACCATTGTAGTGTTTAAAATACTTTATATTCAATTTAAAGTTTAATAGGATGGTTAGATATTCTTTAAGGAGCTGTTTTTATAAGTAGAATTATAGGGGAAATTATATTACCCTATTTATTGAATGAAGGTTTAATATTATTTTGAATCTAAATTGAAGTGCTTAAAAACCTTTATATGCTTTAACGTACATACATTAGAGTATGGAGTTATTAGGGTAATAAAAAGGTGAAATTATGATATAATGGACTAAATTTAAATTAAAAATGGATTAAAAATGCATGGATTAAGTTATTTAAAAAGAATTGATTGGATATGGGGGTATAAAGATGGAAGGTACTAATATATATTTTATTGGGTCGGTAATATCTAAGGCTGTGAAAATTGGTATGAGTGGTGATCCTGAGTCAAGATTAGCTGAAATACAGAGGGGTCATCCGAATAAATTAACATTGTATAAAGTAGTCTACAATGTTACGATGGAATACGAACTGAAAGTGCATAAGATGTTTAACACATCCGTCAGGAGGGTGAATGGTTCGAACTAACCGATGAATTAATCCATTTCATAATAAATAAAGTAGATGAAACAAGCTATGATTATAAAATTAATAAACCATCACAAAACAAGATAGTGGATGTTGCGACTGATAAAGTAGCTAAGCGTAAAAACTGGCCCGGACCTGAAGGTTATCATGAATGGTCTATGAGAAAAAAATTTATTTCACAAGATAACACTCTAATAAGTAAACTGGGACAGTTAGGGATTCATGTGAGTAGATCAGGAGGAGAATGGTTTTATTTAGACAATAGATTTGATAAAAAAACAACAAAACTTAAACATTACATGTGTCCCGCTGCAATGTTAAAGAATGACACCATATATAACTGGAATGAAAAATGGATCATAAAAACGAACGGAGATTCAAGGAAATGGGAAAACATCAAGTTCGCAATAGGATATTCTACCATAACCCCATCCGGAGATGGTAATTTAACAGTATCCACATTAACCACTACAACTCCGGGAAAGGACACTCCAGTAGTTATTTATAAAGGCATGGTGTTTGACGCAAGTTGCACTAAGTAAAATACAATGNNGTATGTTATTATTCAAACTCACAATATCAAATTAAATTTTTTTTAAGTATAGCAAATTTAAAAAGAGTGAGTATACAGGCAACACACCTTTAGAATTTGATTAGTTATCCACGTATTTTTTTTATTTTTATTTTGAATATTAATTAAATATTTCTCAATTTCTATCTATTGATCAATTAACAAAAACATTTATATACATTTCCAACAACATTATACCATTACTTCGATATTTATCGAATTGTAGAATTTAATCATGGAGTAGTCAATGGAAACAAAAAAAATGGCTAAAGTATTTAAAGCCCTCTCAAACCCTAATAGGTTAGAATTATACCTTCAAATAGCTAAAAATCATGAAACAAGTTATAAAACATATGAGGGCTGTTTAATAAACGATATTACTAACTCATTGAATATTGGAGCCCCTACTATTTCACATCACATGAAAGAATTGACCAACGCTGAATTAATTTTTACTGAAAGAAAAGGTAAATATTTAGTGGCTAGAGTTAATGAAGAAATAGTTAACGAAGTAAATGAACTTTTAAAGCTGCAATAAAAACTTTTGATATATTTTTAAAATTTATAATTCGAAATTTGTCAAAATAGTAAACCATAAAATTAAAAAAAAGCAAATTAAAAAAAAAATGGAAACTGCAATAATTAACAAACCAATACATAATAGGAAAACCAAAGAAATTGCTGAAGTAGTGGCTAATTCTCTGGAAGCAGAATTGTTCGATTTAAAAGATTTTAATCCCTATCTAATGAAAGAATATGATATAATAGGATTAGATTCGCAATTATATTGGTTTAAACCCCATAAAAAGTTAACATCGTTTATTGAAGAGTTAGATAAGATTGAAAACAAAAAAATTTTTATATTATCAACAAGTTTATGTCGGAAAAACCTATTGGATGCTTAAAGAAAAGTTAGCCAATAGGATATTATAAAGGATTCAAAATCATGACAAATTTAACCAGTTCATTCAAAGAAAAACTTGATTTCAGGAGTTATAAATCTTCTGAAGAAATAGAAGTCCCTGAGAGGATAATAGACCAGATCATAGGTCAAAAAGAAGCAGTTGAAACCGTAATAAAGGCTGCAAAACAAAGGCGAAATGTCCTTTTAATTGGAGAACCGGGTATTGGTAAATCAATGCTTGCAAAGGGAATGGCAGAACTACTGCCACCTGAAGAACTTCAGGATATACTCGTTTATCCTAACATGGAAGATAATAATAACCCTTTTATTGGTGTCATGCCTGCAGGTGAGGGTAAAACAGTTGTTAATACTTACAGGGTTAAGGCAAAGTCACAGGAAGAAAAGAAGAATATGTTCATGATGGTCATAATTGGTGCAATTCTGGTAGTTGGGTTTTATTTAAAACAGTACCTGGCAGCTATTATAGCAGCCGGAATAGTTCTACTTGTAATAATGCAGATGAAACCCAAAAGTAATGTCATGGTGCCAAAACTCCTAGTGAACAACGAGAGAAAAAACACAGCACCATTTATTGACGCAACAGGTTCCCATGCAGGCGCACTCCTAGGTGATGTAAGACATGACCCCTACCAGTCAGGTGGACTCGGAACCCCTGCCCATGAACGTGTAGAAGCAGGAATGATACATAAATCCAACAAGGGAGTACTTTATGTTGATGAAATAGGTACCATGCAAATGAAAACCCAGCAAGAGCTATTAACAGCTATGCAAGAAAAAAAATACTCCATAACTGGACAAAGCGAATCAAGTAGTGGAGCAATGGTACGTTCAGATGAAGTTCCATGCGATTTTGTTCTTGTTGCGTCTGGAAATCTTCATGTGCTTAAAGGAATGCATATAGCGCTACGTTCAAGGATAAGAGGTTACGGTTATGAAGTTTTCATGAAGGATTCAATGAAAGACACCATGGAAAATAGGGACAAATTGTTTCAGTTTATAGCCCAAGAAGTTAAAAAAGATGGTAGAATACCACATTTCAGCAAAGAAGCTGTTGAAGAGATAATTCATGAAGCCCAGAGAAGGGCAGGTAAAAAAGATGAATTAACTCTNNATAGCTAAGGGTGAGGGTGCCGATAGTGTAACACTTGCACATGTTATAACCGGTAAAAAACTTGCCAGAACACTAGAACAACAGATAGCAGACAGATATATAGATCAAAGAAAAACTTACAGTGTCTTCAAATCTGAGGGTAGAAAAGTTGGAATAGTGAATGGATTAGCTATAATTGGGGATAGAAGTGGTATACTTTTACCAATAGCTGCAGAGGCAGCTCCTGCTCAAAGTAAAGATGAAGGAAAGATTATTGCCACAGGTAAACTTGGAGAAATTGCTAAAGAAGCAGTTCAAAACGTCAGTGCGCTGATTAAAAAGAACACAGGTACTGATATTTCAAATCACGATATTCACATACAATTCTTACAATCTTACGAAGGAATTGAAGGTGACAGTGCAAGTGTATCTATTGCAACTGCAGTTATATCTGCCCTAGAAAACGTTCCAGTAGATCAGTCAGTGGCATTAACCGGTTCATTAAGTGTAAGGGGTGATGTCATGCCTGTTGGTGGTGTTACTGGAAAAATTGAAGCAGCAGTTCAAGCCGGCATGAAAAAGGTTATTATACCCGAATCAAACATGGATGATGTTCTCCTTGAGGAACGTTACAGAGATAAGATCCAAATTATTCCAGCTCGAAACATGAGCGATGTACTGGAAAATGCTCTTATAGGAAATGGCAAAGACGGACTAGTCACAAAAATGAAAAAAATCACCAACATAGTACCAAAAGACATAAACCCAAAACCACCTAAACCAACTATTCATCAATAAACCCAAAATCTTATATTAATATAAGATTTTGACTTAAATTTTTTTTTAAAACACTTTCCATTATCTTTCAGGCATCAGGGGGTTCTTAAAAAGGATTGGAATTTTGATTTTTTTAAAAAAAATGAATTTCAGTCCAAAAGAGCCACAAAAATAACGGCTATAACAAGTATTTGCTGAAGAAATGAATGCACAACATATCATTTTCTGCACTATTCGCTCTAGATTCCCAAATATTCATCATACTATCCAAATCATAATATGCTGTATTGCTGTTTAAACGCTTTTATGCCCTTAAAAATTGGAAGGAAGCAATTGAAGAGATACTTTGTCTATGGTCAACTATTGCAAAAATATAGCGTTTGATTTTCTGAAGTTTTTTAATACTTTAACTAGAATAAGTAATATTAATAATTTTATTCAACAAAGTTTCTCCTTCATAAAATGAAAAGTGGATTGAATGGATTTTTTATTTATTCTGTCTTGCAGAGTTGTATCTCAATGGCTGAAACATTGCTGTTTGATCCTTCTCTGCTTGTCATTTCTTCTGTGCTGATATCTATGGAACCTACTTCTAAATCGGTCATAAATCTGTTCCTTACAATCTCTGCAACATCCACTGCTCTGCTGATNNAATACATAGTTCATTACTGGTTTATTTCCAATGTATACGACATTTTCATCTGACATCACTTAAACCTCCAAAGAAATCCATTACACATAACATTATTTTTATAGTTTTATATCCAATTATCTATTGGAATTATCTAATCTGAAAAAAACTTATGTTACCTTACGAAAACGATTAATTTCTAGATTCAATTTAGTCATTTTGTCTTCCAGAAGTTTAATATATTCATTTTCAGTTTTATTAATTTCGTTTATTATATGCCTTTAAGATGAGATCTCCAATTCGTTTTTGAATTTCAACAGAAGGAACATTATGTTTCAAAATACTTCCTTGAAGTCAATAGTTAAGAATTTTTTTGACAATTCATAGGCTACTATTTAAGAATTAGATTATTTTCCTCTGGTACACGTGCGATCTATTCCATTTGATGAAACTTTTTTCAAACTCTTGTTTAAGTGTTTGATAGTTATCTCTAGATT
>PLXT01000079.1 GCA_003151535.1 Methanobacterium sp. | reverse complement strand
ACATAAAAAATAATTAATTTTAATTTTTTTATATTAATTTTTAACATTTTAATACCTTACTTATTTTAAATTTTTGTTGGGCTTATCCTTATGAGAATAATAACCCTTTAAATATGTAAGTCCATGAAATGTTTCCTCCAATGCCTTAAATTCACCATACTCCTCACTGATTACTATAACATGTGCTGGAGGGTGTATCTTCCGGATATGTACTATACTTTTGGTTGTATCATCTTCAACGCGAACAAGCACAGCTATATCTGATTTTGATCTTACTTCCTGTCTGAGAATCTTAGCTGCAATTTCATCAGCTTTTCTTGAGTCAATTATTCTAGGTTTTCCAGCAACTTTCAGTCCAGCGTGCCTTTCAATGTCAGCTAAGGTATTCAAAAGTTTTCCTTGATCTTCAGCACGTATTAAAATTAAAGCCATATTTTTACTCCTTCTAATAAATTAGATAAATTTGTATATAAAAATTTAATGCAATTTAAAATAGTTATAAAGGAATATCATTTCCAATCCATTCCTATTTATTCACTTACCCTATTTATCAATCATTTCCTTTTAAGGAATGATGATATTAATGTGCTTCTAAAGAGAACTAGGATAACTAGTATCAATCCTATTGCTGTCTGAATATTACCTAAATCGCTTAAAATTGATGAACTGATTGGTAAATGCCAAGAAGGTGAGGATTTATTGCCTTGCAGAGGTGTATAATATACTCCAACAGCTTTTTGATTTTGATTTACATTAATATCTATAGGTTCAACGTAATTAACGCCGACAAGTAATCCATTTCCTATTGCTTTGTTTATACTTGTAGCAATTGAAGTTGAGCTATAACCATATTTTTCAACAGATGCTTGTACAATTTCTTGTGTAGTTTCTGAAACTCCAGGGGCGTCAGTTCCATAAGTGTACACTGCAGTGCTGTTAACAGTCACTGTTATTGCACTTTCTAATGCTTGGTAAGCGTAAACGGTCGTAAGATTTGAACCGTCAATTGGGCTTGTTTGGTAGTTATCAGCTTCAGGAAAACCAACGCTCCATCCATTTGGACTTACCTTACTATAAGGATCGTTCATATTAAAACCAGTTGTATTTAATGCTGGTGGAGTGAACATATCTCCAGTGGTTATTTCTGAAACTAGATTCAGACCACCCCCACCATGTTTCTCACCCGCATTTGTTGCAACATTATCAAATGCTGCTGCAAGAACAGCTGTAGCAGGATAACCATCTCTAATCATCTCTCCCATCATTTCAGCTGTTTGTAGACGGACGGTATCTGCTGTACCGTACTGAGGATTACCTTGAGTATTCAAAAGGTGAATAATGGCTCCTTTATCTCCTGCTGGAAGAGTAGCCAGACCACTATTGTATGGTGTTATTGTTATTGTACCATTAGGGGATACAATTACAACATCTGCATCAAAATAGCCACCTACAGCCGCTCCTTCTGTTGCCGACCCTACCATTACCCTTATTTGTGAAAAACCATTAGCTAAAGTAGCAGCTTGTGAGGGTGTTCCTCCATTTTCCATTACATTCAGGGCGGAAATAATGGCAGCAAGCCTGGGCGTAGCATTACCTTCACCACCTGATAAAACACAGAAATGTTTTGACTGTGATAGTATGAATGTTGATTGAAACATGTTTGTTGCCCATGACTGACTTCCTGCAGCTACGCCATTAGGATCTTTCCCTGTAGGATCTGTTATTACCACAACGTTCATGGTTGCTGATGCAGTGTTTACAACCATTGAAAACGTTATTAGGAATAAAACAAATCTCATTAAATTTACTCTCTTCATAATTCTGCCTCTAATAAGTTCCATTAATTCCTTGTCCCTGAATGTGGATGTTTGAAAATCCTTCAACAACGTTAACAGTAAGTATTCCTGTTTGATTATTTAATTGGACAGTTGCTGCTGTGATCGGCGTTATGGTTGTACCTGGAATTGTGGTCTCCAAAACTGCTTGTTGTGCATTTGCTAAAGCTTCATTCAAGGGAACCATACGTTTAGTCGTAACAAGTGTGTCTCCTTGTATGTAACTTCCAGATCTAAATCCTACATTAGATAAACTAGCTTTAATTGAATCTAACGGAACTATATCGTTTCCGTGAACAATCACTCCTGAGATTTCTACTCCTTGATTTCCCACATCTGTGGAAGATGCATAGGACATATAAGTCATGACTCTTCCTGAAAAAATAAGCATGAAGGCCAGTAATAAAATAATTAATGTATCTCTCCTAATTTTTATGAACATTCTTTCACCTTTTGTGCATTGACTATACAATTATAATATTTATAAATTGATCATTCTGTAATCTTAAAATAATTTGATCTTATCTTTATTGATTTAATCTTAATTGATATAATAGTATGCAAAGTAATACAATAATATGATACGGTCTAAAACCTTTATGGATATCATTTATCTTTCAATTTGAGAATATTTTCTTTGTATTTAAATGCAGCCTCGCCCAGACAGACTAAAGCATCAGTTTTACATTCTAATCCTAATTTAACTCCAGCTAAAACTTGATCAGGACTTGCTCCAAGTGTGCCTTTTCGGAATTCTTGAGAGGATATGTCAGTAAGTAATATCTTTCCTGTAGAAACATATTTACCATGTTTTTCAGCGGCCTTCCGCGATGCGAATGATGCTGGAACAATAAAATCTCCATTTTCAATGGCATTTCTTAATATTTCCATGTCCCCGGATTCTCCAGATTCTGAAGAGACAGTAATAACAACAGTGATTTTATTGTAAACTTTTTTTAACTCACTGAGTACTGTTTCAATTCCAGCAGGATTGTGACCATAGTCTAGTATAACTTCCATTCCATTGTAATCGTATAAGTGTTCAATCCTACCAGGAACACCTTTAAAACTTTTTATAGATGTTATTATGTCTTTAAATGATATTTTAAAGAATTCTCTTGCAGCTGCTATTGCTCCAATAGAATTGTAAACATTATGAAGCCCAATTAATTGCATCTCCACTTCTACATCACCTTCTGGTGTTTGGAGAGTATAATTCCCATTTACTTCATCTATGTTCTTTGCAAGATAATCTGGTATTGGTCTATTTATTCCACATTCACAACTGTAAATCCCTGAACCTGTAATAGTTTCGTTTATACTAATCTCTCTTCCACACCAGCACGGTTTTTGGCTGATTCGTGCAGTTGGTGAATCAACACCGAAAGTAATAACTGTAATTTCAGGATTTAGCATTCCAAGTATAGTTGGATCATCTGAGTTAACAATTAAGACTTTGTTTTTGAAGTATTCTATAAATTCACCCTTAATACTAGCGTAACTCATGAAATCAAGATCTTCATCTAAATGATCTGGGTTGATATTAGTGATTATCCCACATTCTGGTTCACAACGTTCAATCATTATTTTAAGATCACCAGTTTTTCCAAATGTACCTGTTTCAAGAACAGCTACGTCTCCACTTAGCCTGGCCTGTAATGGAGGTATATAATCAATATTTCCCTGTAAATTTCTAAAACCATGTTCTGTGGGTTCTAAACCCACTTGCCGACATATATGTTTCAAAAGAGTTGTGGTGGTTGTTTTGCCGTTAGTACCAGTAATACATATTACGGGTTTTTTCGGCTTAAAAGTTATTATGATATCTTCTACAGATAAAATATCCTTTTTGTATCTTTTAATTTGCTTAAAAAAGTCAGATGTCTCCATTAAACTTGGAGGAGTCACGATACAAGTTGATTCATTAAAAAATGATTCAGGATGTTCGGATAGATATAATGGTATTTTGTAGTTGGTTAAAGTATAAAGATAATCACATTCTTCTTTTTTATGTAAATCGGTACCTATCACATGATAACCACGATCCATTAACAATCTTGCAATGAGATTTGATACCACTCCGCAGATACCGATTACACCATAAACTTCTGGATTTTTATTATCCATATTATTCATATTTTTTACAACCTTCCCTAATACCTGACATCATTTTGATCTTAACATCTTCATAATTAGTAATGGCTCCGGGACCAACATGTAAGATAGTACATCCGGAATGGGAATGTTTTATAGATAATTCACCTGCAGTGAACATATCTTCAACAGGAATTTTGATAGCTGATGATTTTCGTGCTCCCTGAATAACTTCATTTGCAGCTTCGATATTGAATTTTTTAGTTGTTTCATTATATCCACTGCAGATCAAGACCTTAGCATACTTTCCGATAACTTCTCCCACTTTGAACTTATCTCGAGGATTGGTGCTGTCTGGATTATCAATAATAATAATTAATTCTTGGTTTTGAAAACTTTCAAGTGTTTTTACAAGTCCTTCGGGAACAAACGCAGCGTCAAAATGAACTTCTCTACCTTTAACATTTCCAATATATTCCATATGACCTGCAATTCCTTTAAAACTTTTTAAACCGTCTATTATAGAATTTTCATCCAATCCATATGCGAGTGCTGCAGCAGAAGCTGCAATAGAGTTTTCAGAATAATATCCTAATAATTTGAAAGATGTTTCAAAATGGCCTTTAATATTTATATTTGGCATATCGTAGGTTATGTCCAATATACCATCCTTTAATTTTCCATTAACATTGCATTTATTATTTTCTTGGCAATAATAAATTGTATCATCCCTTAAATTTTCTAGGTATTTGATACACTGTATACCCGAAACTAAAATTTTACTAGAATCTGCTATGAAAAGTTTACGTGCTACATATTTTTCCATAGAATATTCAAATTCATCAAGATGATCAGGGTAAATATTGGTAATTACTCCGACATTTAGATCAACTTTGGACATGAGCCTTGAAGTTCCATGGGGAAGCTCAATGATGGCTATATTGTTTATTTTGTGAAGTCCATTTACTATCCCATCTACAATAACCTCACTTAGAAGGTTTCCCATACGTGATGAACAAGTCCATACTTTATAACCAGCACTTTGAAATATTTTTGACAAGATATGAGTGGTACTTGTCTTTCCAAGCGTTCCGGTGATTCCAATCATGTCTAAATCCAAAAGATCGTTAATAACTTTTGAAACGTAATCATTGTCAAGTATTTTAACTTGCTTATCTTGTAATAACTTCCTAATTGGGGAATTTTCAGGTACAGTAGGTGAAATATAGGCATAATCGGCCTTTCCAATACCTAAAGATACATCAGAACCTAATATCAGTTCTACACCCTCTTCTTGCATTGTTTTAAGGGTTTTTTGCACCCCTAGTGGAAATTCTTCAAGAACTTTCCTGTCTGTTATAATGACTTGATTTCCAGTGTGATTAAGGATTCTTGCAGCTGGACGTCCAGCATTACCTGCCCCTATTATTATACATTTCATAATAGTTTCCTCAAAGAATTTATTTAGAACTACTCAACAATCTTTAAATTTGATTTAAATTAAGTTATTTACATCAATTTATTTATCATTTATCCTGATCAGCCATTTTATATATGTTCTTTATGGATTAAATGGATATTCTTTGCAAGCTAATTAAGTTTATTATAACTGTTTACAATTTCAAAAAAAGGGTTATCAGACAAATTTTTTTTTAATAAATGGGTTCTCAAACATTATAATTAAAAGTGTTGTAAATGGCAGAAAAATCACAATGCTATTCTGTATCAAAATTTTTATTAATTTTCATTATAGCTTCGCTTGCAGGATCCATTCCCTGAGCACCTATAAGTAATATTGCATCCGTATTTTTCGCAGATTTTAATGTGTATTCCAGTGCAGGATATAAATTTTCAATATATACATATTTCAAATGGTTTTCCTTTAGAGTTTTTAATACAATGTCCATTTCGTTTTGTTTTACAGTGTTGGCACTGTCAACTGCTTCAGCACTGCTTGTCACTATAATAGTATGATCTAAACCTTTAAGCCCATTGACAAGTGCTTTTGAATTTAAACCATTTATTGTAGATCCTCTCGAACCTCTGATTGCAAATACAATATAAAGGGTATTTTCACACATCTTAGCAGCACTTTTTATAGTAGCTACTATCCCATCCGGATTATGAGCAAAGTCATCAATTATTAGGGGATCTTTACCCAATATGGTGAATCTTCTTTCTAGCTGTTTATAAGATGATATTCCTTGTTTAATCACTTTTTCATCGATATTTAAAGCTATACAAGTATCTATTGCTGCCATGGTATTCTGAAGGAAGTGTTTACTACTAAATGGAAATTCTTCTGTTTTCATGAACAGTTTGGAACAATGATAAATACCATCTGATTTGAGGGTTATATTCTGATATGTAGAACCATTCTCAATACTTCCATGGGATAAAATGTTAATACTATCTTGTTTTTGTATAAGCTTTCCCATTTTTAGTAGCAGAGGATCATCAGAATTTAGAATAGCATACCTTTTTTTTAAATTATTTTTTTTCAATTTATTATCATGTTTTGATCTTTGGGATAAGGCTTCTAAAGATCCATATATCTCATTAAATGTTTCATCAATGGAATTAACCAGACCTATATGATCCAAACCCACGTTTGTGATTACTAACACATTTGGATCAATTGCTGAAGTCATTATGCTGGCATGATCTTTCATGAGTTTATCTAACCAACCTTGTACCTCTGAAACTTCAATAACCATGGCATTAATCGATTCATCATTAATATTTTCGAATTCAGCTATTTGCACAGCCACAACCGGGTCGATTAGTGTATTAAATTCTGATTTTGCATCAGTATTAGTATAAGTGCTGTAGCCTGCTAATGTTAATATCTTGTAAATCATATGTGCTGTTGTGGATTTACCATTAGTACCCGTTACAACTACACGTAGTGAGTCATGAGCAAAAGTTTTAACTGCCCACTTAAGAGCAAATGCATTGGCAAATTCGATTTTAGGGGTTATTATAAGTGGTAATTTAACTTTTTTTGATGTTTCAACAGCTTTCACAGTGGGGTTCTGGGTAATAATGCAAGAAACTCCTTTTTTTGATGCTATGGTTATACCATTCTCGTCAATTCGGTGCCTTATCACAACATCCCCTGGCTTGGCGCGGTTTAAGAAAGTAAAAACGCCTTTAACAGGGTTTATATCTCCTATTAAATTTCCTTTAACCTTTTTGGCCAAGTAGGATGTTGTAATTTCATTCATATTAACATTCCCTCAGATAATATTAGAATACTCTGTAACCATATAATGTGGCTGCGCACACTAACACGGTGGCTCCCCAATAAATTACAATAATTTTCTTCTCGGATAATCCTTTGTAGTTGAGAGTATGATGGAGAGGTTCTACAGGTAATTTAATAATATGTGCTCTGTGAAGCAGGCTCACAATTACGGAAATTATTGGTATGGCTAGTGCTAAGACTGCAAATAATATTATATTTCCTAAAAATGCGGCAGTAATATATCCTGCTCCGAGAGCAAAAGATCCTGTATCTCCCATAAATATGCTTGCAGGGTACTTATTATATACGAGAAATCCAAAACAGGCACCTGCTATTACTATAAATGGTAATGATCCATCGGGATTTCCATTTGAAATCATAAATATTGTTGAGGCAATTGAGGCTATAGCAATTATTCCCGCTGCAAGACCATCCATTCCATCGATAAGATTAACTGAATTTATAGATCCTACAATACCAAATATTACAACGGGTATTATTAATAATCCGATGTTAAATCCCAGTATAGAAGCACCAACAGCACCTGAAGCAATAAGGAACAATGAAACCAATATCTGCGCAAAAATCTTCTCGTTTTCTTTTATTTCACTTTTTATAGGTGCTTCACCAGTGATCTCTACTAAATTATTTTTTAAGAGATATTCTAAATCTTTTTTTGCTTTAGGTGTTGTTACTCTGGCATTTTCACCAGTTTTAAGAGTTAATCTGCCAATTTCAACTTCTTTTGGACTTATATTCCTTATAACTTTTTGAACTTCTTTGGTTTTAAGACCTATAAGATCGTCCATTAATCCAACGATCCCCGCGGTCATCATGATTATTACGGTTAAAACAAGGTTCTTATCTGAGTAAAGAATACATGCAAGTAGAAGAACTCCCATTAGTATGGCAAGTCCGCCCATAGTAGGTGTTCCTGCTTTATGACTGTGTTCTGTGACTATGGGATTATCCTTAACATCTGCATATTTCAACATCTTTTTAACAAAAAGTGTGAAAAGCGCTGTAGCTATGAATGTGAGTAAGAATATGAAAACCTCTACCTGAATATTGCTCAAAATATCACCTTTAATTTTTTATAGGAATGAAATCAATTTAAAATAATTAATGCAATTAAATTATTTATGTACACCCTTTCTTATGTATACTTTTATTAAACTGGTTCCCTTTAATTTTATTCTAATGTTAATTTGAACTCTATTATTTTATTTTAAAATTTTAAGATCTTCAGAGATTTTAACGGCTTTTGCCATTGTTTCACCACGTATTGTTATACGTTCATAATTTTTTGGTCCATGAATGATCCAAGAATTTTTATTGCTAAATTCCCTGAATTTGTAATTGTTTTTATTTGAAGGATAACTACCAACAGGTATCTCAATTGCTGAATAATTTTTAATCTTATTCCTAAGTTTTAAAGCATTCCACTTCCCAGATGCCATATCAATTAATTCATGCATTATATTAACGCCTGTTGCGGCACCTGTAATATACCTTGTGCCACTGGGTCTAGCATTAATTTCTATAACATTATTTTCTTTTGTTTCTTTGTTAAATATGATATCAATATCTGCTGTGCCCTCTAATCCTAATTTCTCTGCAATGTCTACAGCAATTTCTTGAATTTTGAGATTATTTTCCTCATTATTAATGTCCTTTATATTTAAAGGGGCTTTCTTAATCTTTTTAAGTGGATGGATACATTCAAATGTAGTTTTTCCTTTATAAACTGGAACTAATGGTACAGTTTTTCCCTTCCATCTCAAAACTTCTATAGAAATTTCAGGCCCTTCAATGAATTTTTCTGCTACCCCGTTTTCAAATTCATGAAAATATCTTTCAATATCGTTAATAGACGAGATGATCTTTATTCCAGATCCGCCCTGTCCTTCGATTTGTTTTAAGACCATTGGTTCATTGTATTTTATTTTTTGTTTAATATTCTCATGATCATTTTTTGTTATTTTAAAATACTCTGGAGTTTTAATATTATTTTTAACAAAAAATTCTTTGGTTTTAAATTTATCAGCACATGTTTTGGCAGCTGAAACTGGAGATGCTACTACAGGAATTCCATAATCCTCTTCTAGCTTCTTTTTCATAAAAGCTACTTCAATAAGAGGTCCATCAATTCCTATTAATGGCACAACCGCATCTACTTCCTCTTGAATGGCAATTTTCATTGGTTCGTCCATTCCCCTTGAAACAATAAAATTTGAATCAGCTAATTTCAAGTTGGGAGATTGGGCATTTGATTCGGATATTATGCTCTTTATAGAAATTTTTTTAGTGTAGAGTGCTACATCATCAAATAGACGGGCCCCTATAAACAGTATTTTCATTTTATCACAATTAGTTTTAATAAATTTTGATTAGAAAATTTTAATTGGATACATATATATGGATTTTTTTTTATTGAATAAAGAGAATTTCTATTAACCTCATTT
>PLXT01000068.1 GCA_003151535.1 Methanobacterium sp. | reverse complement strand
AGTAAATATGGAATGCACATGGCATTTGAAGGCGGTGAAGCTGAAACTCTTGTTCTTGACTGTCCAATTTTTAATAAACGTATAAAAATTCTTGAATCATCAAATGTTTGGGACAGAGACAATGGTTACCTTTTAATTACCAAAGCAGAACTTGAAAAAAAGTGATTTTGATATTAAATTGGTAATCCAAAAAAAAGAAATTATATTCTTTTTATTATATAATGATTAGAATCCTATTATTTGACTGTCATCCATTTTATGAAACCCTCAACATCGTCTGTTTCAATGGTTACATCGATTTCTCCCAAGTTTGACATACCCTTGTCAACAAAGTTTGGGGTTGATACTAGGGCAGCTTGTTTACTCAATGAGAAGCTAATTTTATTCCCATCTGTACCATTTAAAAATATTCTCTCGGCTGTATCTCGTATTTTCCTGATTTTAAGGGATTCACGCAGATCTAACAGTGAATTGTTTTCACCCGTCACAATTACATACCCGTCGCCAATTTCAAGCTCATCAAATTTAAAAATGTTAGATATAGCATTAATAACTTTATCTCTGTCTTCTGTTGGGTTTACCCTTGCCTTTGCAGTTATTTTGCATTTCATTTTCCAATATACTCCTAATTATGTTTTTAATTTTTTTCAATGGACCCTCGTTAACAACCATATAATCTGCTGCTGCTATTACATTACCAATTCCAAAGTTAAGCTCCCTCTGATCACGAATTAGGAAATCAGATTCTTCACGAGAATCATCAGGCCTCATTCTTCGTTTTAAACGTTTAAATCGTGTTTTTGGAGTTGAATGTATGGCTATAACTTTAAATTCTGAGAAATTTTTTTTGAATATCTCCACTTCGTACTGGCTTCTAATGCCTTCGATCATATAGATATCACATTTGGGTACTCTAATGTGCGATCTGTTCCGGGGATTAGTATCTGAACGGGGACTTTTAGAGTCAATATGGGTTTTAATAATTTCTACACATCTTTCTGCAACTACAAATTCTCCGTATTCTTTTCTGAGTTCAATTGCTATTTCTCCAGTTTTTTGGTTCCTCTTTTTTGCCTCTTCCCTTATCACATCGCCCATTCTTACAATGGGTATATCTAGTTTTTTGGCAGCTCTTGAAACAACACTTTTTCCAGATCCTGGTAATCCTGTAACTCCAATAATTTTCATGGTTTCACTCTGCCTGTGTGTTTATCTGAAATTTTTTTAAGGGATTCATTTAAGTTTTCCTCATTGTTGAAGTCTCTTACAATTTGATGTAGGGATGAATCCTCAACATTGTCAAGTTCATGAACAGCTTCTATTAGATTAGGTATAGCCCTTACTATATTGTCCACAATTGTTATGGTTGCTGTTTTTGCAGTCCTTGAGAGAGGATTAAGATCGATTGTAATAAGTAGTTTATCTAATTTTACAAGCGCCTCTGCCCTGTCACCATCCTCAAGTGGTACAAGTACAACATCTGCAATGTAAACTCCCTCCCGACTTGAACTTGCCCTAGGACCTTCCAGACCCCTTATCCTTGCCTTTTTTTCATGTTCGGTTCCTAAAACATTCTTGGCACCTGCATCCTTTAGTACCTTTTCAATGATTGAAATCCTTTTCTTTGTTCTGTGGAACAGGTTGATCTCTATCTTGGCATTAAGATCATCTGCAAGTTTCACAATTTCATTAGAAACCAATGCAACGGTGTTACCATTAACAGATATAACCGGATTTTTTGCAAGAATAAGTGCGGCTGCAGCAGCTTGTACTGCTTTTTTAGCATTAGATGTTGTTTCCTCTCCTAAAAGATAATCAAATGCTTCGCCACGTCCATGTGCTATCATTCCAGACTCTGCAAGTATTCCTTTATTATATGCGTCAACCACTTTCTCTCTTAACTTTAGTGATTCGTATCTAGGATGATCCTTGTGTATCATACAATTAGATAATTATGATTTCATGGTATATATTCATTATTAGACTGTAATCTAGGTTAAAAAGAATAATTTTGTATATTACAATTCAAAAAATATTAGAAAAGAAATGTGTAATTAAATAATATTCGTAGGAATGTTAATAAATCATATTTTATTTGCATTATTAATTATTCCAATTGGCTTATTACCACTCATACTCAGAAGTTTCTCTTCTAATTTAAGCTTTACATAGTCACCTTCAACAGCACTGATATTGTTTTCAACAATATACAAATCAGGTTTAACATTACTTCTTATGTCGTATTCAACCCTAACATATGCTGTGTTTTTACCCTCTTCTACAACAGTTCCATATGTAAAATTTTGGTAATATCTAACTCTGTATATTAGGAATACGGCTACAACGGCTACAACTGCAAAGATTAGTACACTTAGTGATGGTAAAGGTGTAAATGAGAATGCCATAACAAAGTTTGAATTTGAGTTCACGAGTACAAGAAGTATTCCAACTGCTATATACATTAAAAAGAAATCTCTATAAGCAGGAAAATCGTTTTTGTACATTAAAATCACCTTTGTATAGAGTAGGTAAATTATGTAGCCAATTATAACCAGTCCTAATGGGAGGTACACTATAAAGGCAATGAAATTAAATATATTCAGAATCGATACAACAACAAATACTGCAGATAATATTTGGAGTATTAATATTGTATTCTCCTTTTCTTCTGGGGTAAAGGCATTAACTGACATTACAACATTAGAATCAGAATCTTTACCAGTAACCTTACTGTTTACTGTATTCTGGATTGTTTTTTGAATGTTCTCTGCACTACTAATATGAGATATCTTTTCGTCTAAGTTGATATCATTCCTAATACGAGTTAAATTTTCCTTCAAATTTTCAGTATCTAATCTCTCTTTTATTTCATTGGAGTTGATATTTCTTAGTTTTCCTGGAATTTTAGGTATTGCTAGAATGAGAGTTCCAACTAAATTAAACGCTAAGACAATATAATATCCAAGTTTGCCAAATATATTCATGAAATTCCCCTAATTGATATGATTTATACTAAATAAATTCTGAATATTTATTCCTATCTTATGATGTGGCGGCTAGATTGACATTTATAGGACTATTCCCCGATGGCCATGTTACTGTTACTACGTAATTTGTTTTATTATTAACAGTAAAAGTTGAGTTGGAGTTGAAATTTACGGGATTTGGTACGCTGGCATCGATAACTTTAGTCGCGTTTGTATTCAAAGCAACAGGCATTTCTATGGTGCCGTTAACAGTATTATAATCAAGAGTTCCACCACTAGAGAAATAAACATTAATAGTCCTTACAGACTGTGGACCATTTGCAGATACAACTCCAACAGCATTTGCAATACTGTTTATAGCTGCACTTGCATCAGAAGAATGTGATACATCTAGACTATCATTTATACCTTGGGTAATAAGTGGTACTGTTACTGAACCTATTATAATTAGGAATACCAGTGCTAATAATAGATATTCAACTGATGCTTGTCCTTTTACATCCATTGTATCCATGGTTATAGTTATTGATCTATTGTATATATACATTTAGATTAAATAATAAAAATATTGTAGGAATATTATAAATCGCTTGTATAATTTTTTTCATTTCACAGTAAATTCAGTACATTATGCCTATTAATATCTTCTCTAATATGAATGCTATATCTCCAATGAAAAGTGAGATTAGAAGTCCTATTAATATTGAAGGGGCAAATGGGACTCCTTTTTTGATTCTAAATACGTCAATTATTTTATTTTTATTTTTAAGTTCTTTTAACAGGTTTATATCCTTTTCTGTTAGGCCTGCTGCCATTGAACTCACGAGTAATTTTCCCTTTGGAGGATTTATTAGGGAAACATTTCCAGTCTTCAATGCATTTCTTACGCGTGTCATAAAACTTTGATCATCAACATAAACCTTTTTATCCTTTTCAAATATACTGTAGGCAGGTATCATACCTTCCTTAAGTTCTGAAATTTTGTAATTATCTTGAAGAGCTTCTTTACTCACCGAAGTTAGGAGTTTCCTTGCTATCCCAATTATTATTAGTGATATAAAAATTAATACAATTCCTGTAATTGTGATTTTGAAATTGGTAATGAGTGCATAAACTGTTAAAACAGATATTAAAACGGCTTTTATTCTGTTTGGAATTTTTGATATGATAAAAGATAACAAGTATATTAATATCAGCGTTAGAAGGATTATCTGGATATTCAGCTGTTTAGTTAATGTGTAGGTTAATGTAACTGCAGAGGTAACAACCAGTGTTAAAACTATGTTCTTTTTATAATCCTTTATAGGGGATGTAAGTTCTCCCATTAGATGGGGTTTATTTTTTATTACAATGTAAAAGACGTATATGAGTAGAAATGGTAGTATGGATAGTATGCTGTTAATTATAAGTGTAAATGGAAATGGATATATTGCTTCTGCTGGAAACTGTAGACCTAATATTTGATAGGTAACTAGTGGGGGATACAATGGAATTGCATAAAATGGTAAGAGTGCTGCCAGTGCAGTGAAAAGCTTAACATCTCCACCAGCCCATGCACCCATCTTCCAGAAAATATAACCCAAAGCAAAGATCACACCTGTTACAAATACACATTCAATAAATAAAAATATACTTGCTGTGCTTGTAAAAACATATATTGCATTTAATACAATTCCAATTGCAATCAATGGAAAAGTTAATTTATTCCGGATTACACCCTCTTTAAGATCGGAGTAACTTGCATATACACACGCAACAACTGCTATTATAATGGTGATAAGTGGTATGTTGACTAACATGATTATCATTCTCTAAATCATTATAAATATTTATTATACTTGTTATATTCACTTAATATCATAATCAATCTACAGTTAACATTTCTGTAAACAAATCTGTCCAAAAGAGTGAATTTACATGTTACATCTAGGGATGTAAATTAGATTTTAATAGGTACTAAAAAGTTATTGATCGTTCATTTTTTTTATTAGTATAAAACTATTTACTTTTCTTCTTTTTAATTGCAGCTGATAGGAATGATTTAAAGATTGGATGTGCCTTATTTGGTCGGGATTTAAATTCTGGATGGAATTGACAGCCTAAAAACCAAGGATGATCTGGTAGTTCTACAATTTCCACTAGGAAATTGTTTGGAGATGCACCTGAAATTTTTAAACCCTTCTCTTCTAGTATCTTTCGATAATCATTGTTAAATTCATATCTATGCCTGTGACGTTCGTTGACATTGGTTTCTTTATATGCTTNNTGCTCAAGCATAATGTCAATAACGGGATGTTTGGTGTTTTCCTCAAATTCTGTGCTGTTGGCACCTTCAAAACCGTGCATTCTTGCAAATTCTACTACCATACACTGCATTCCAAGACAAATACCAAATAGGGGTATTTGTTTTTCAATTGAATATCTTACAGCATCTAATTTTCCGGATATACCCCTCTCACCAAAACCGCCTGGAATCAGGAGAGCATCAAAATTATCTATTTTTCCTTTATTTATGGTGTCTTCGGCCCTTATATATTCAATTTCAACTTTAACACCCAATTCTGCTGCGGCATGCTTTAATGATTCTCTAATACTTATATAAGCATCTTCAAGTTCGACATACTTTCCGATAATTCCAACACTTATCCTTGCTTCGTCCAATTTAAGGGAATCAACTATTTGGCTCCATTCGTAAAGGTCTGGTTTTCTGGCTTCAATTTTCATCCTGTCGAGTATGAGTTCGCCAACATTTTCACTGTTTAAGATGAGTGGAATTTCATATATGGAATGTACATCTGGAGCATTAATAACAGCTTTATTATCAACATCACAGAAATGAGCTATCTTATCTTTAAGATGTGTATCAATAGGAAGCTCTGATCTGCATATAATCATATCAGGTGTGATACCGGTACTTCTTAATTCCTTTGTGCTGTGCTGTGTTGGTTTGGTTTTAAATTCTCCTGCAGCTCTTAGATATGGTACATATGTCACATGAACAAACATAACGTTGTCATGACCTTCTTCGTTACGCAACTGTCTAAGTGCTTCTAAGAATGGTTGACTCTCTATATCTCCTACAGTACCTCCAACTTCCACCATAACAACTTCTGCCTGGGTTTTTTTGGCCATTTTTCTTACCATGGCCTTTATTTCATCGGTTATATGTGGAATTATTTGAACACATGCTCCAAGGTAATCTCCTTTTCTCTCCTTATTTATAACCGAAGAATAGACTTTACCTGTGGTTATGTTACATTCTCCTGATAAGTTTACATTGAGAAAACGTTCGTAGTGTCCAAGATCTAGGTCGGTTTCCATACCATCCTCTGTAACAAAAACTTCCCCATGTTGATACGGGTTCAATGTCCCTGAATCCCAATTTAAATATGGATCAATCTTTATAGCTGTGACATCAACACCATAAGACCTTAAAATTCTCCCTATAGATGCAGCTGTAATCCCTTTACCAATTGAACTTACAACACCACCTGTAACTACTATATACTTTGACAGAAGTACCATCTCCTCAAAAAACTTTTATTAACGCTAATATGATTGTAAATTAAATCCTAATTTATTCAACATAATACTTGTAAATTATGTTGAATGAATAGGACTCAGAACTTTAATTATTATATGGATTTAATTATTATCCGATCCAAATTCAGATTATAATCCTATATTGATATGAAAATAATATAAGATTATTGTTGTAAGTGTAAAAATTAGTATTCATTATTGTTCTTTAGATCTTCCATCCGAATAAAGTTCAAGCACATTATTATGGGCAGCATACTCCTGATTATCATCTAGTTTTTCCAGTTCTTTAATATCATATTTACGTTTAAGCGCAGATAATATAATATGATCAGATAAGTGTGGATTTTTAGGGAGAATAGGTCCATGCAGATATGTGCCTATACAATTTTTGTATATCATACCTTCCAATCTATCTTTACCATTGTTGCCGTTTCCAACAACAACAGAACCTAATGCATTGTAACTATGATATGTTCTACCCCCATGATTTTCAAACCCCACAATGGTTTTTGGTTTTAATCCTAAATTATTTTCGATTACAACATTTCCAATAAGCCGACCCTCTTCACTTTCAGTTGTATAATCAAAGACACCAAGACCTGGAATTTTATTACCATCAGCATCGATGTAACTCTCACCTAAAAGCTGATAACCACCACATATCGCAAGAAAAACAGATCCGTCTTCAATTGCATCACTGACACTATTTTTATACTTTAAAAAATGAGAGTAAACAATTCCCTGCCCTCTATCTGATCCACCACCCATGAAAAATATATCTGCATCGTTTACATCCCTTTCATTTGAAAGTGAAAAGTCTACTATGTTAGCTTCAATTCCACGCCATTCACACCTCTTTTTAAGGGATGTAATATTACCTATGTCTCCGTATAGATTCAGAAGGTCGGGATACATGTGAAATATATTAATTTTCATTGAATTTTTCTCCTAGTTACCAATTTTAGATTTAATTATCTCTCTCAACCTTGGAATACGGGCACTTGTCTGGTTAAGATGGCCCATAATAATATCTCTTGTCTGATAAACTGCTGTGTAAGTTGGTAATATGTAAACAATATCCACATCTTCTGCTAAAACAGTTTCAATCGAATCTTCAATATTCTTATCGATTTCAACAATTTTATCGGTATATTCTGCATATTTAAGTCTGAGTGCAATATCCTGAGCTCTTATACCTGCACAGTGAACTGATTTTAGATTTTTAATATTGTGGATAACCTCAACATCGGCATCCCATATCCATGAAACATCTGTTCCATCTGCGGGATTATCGTTAAGAATGAATAAAATAGATTTTCTTCTTTGGTCGTTTGATATACTTTTAAGTACTTCTGAAAGACCTATGGGATTTTTAACCAGAACAATCTTGACCATTTTATTTTTAAATTCAATATTTTCCATTCTACCAAGTTTATATTCGAAGTTTTCGATTCTTTGTGTAACCTTCTCCATATCTAAACCTGCTTCAATAGAAAATGCTATGGCTGCACAACAATTATAGGCATTATAAATTCCATCGTATCTAAAGATCACATCGTGTATCTTACCTGAATTATCAATTTTGAAATGGTATGCATCTTCTGAATATTTTATTGAAGTTATTTTATAGTCATATTCTGGATTTTCAAAGCCACATTGACTGCACACATACTTTCCAAGCTGTCCATAATTAAAATATTCATAATCAAGACTATTGGTACATACAGGGCAAAAACGTGATTCAACCACCCTCTGGTCCAATGTACTGAATCTTGATTTTTCAACCCCATAATAAACATTTTTTTTATTTAAATCTTTAAATTTAGAAACCATGGGATCGTCAGCATTTAATATTAAAGTTGTTTCAAGAGGTTTTAATGCTTCATAAACAATTTTTGAAGTATTTTCTATCTCACCAAATCTATCAAGTTGATCCCTGAAGAAATTGGTAATTACAACGTAGTCTGGTTTTAGGTATTTGACTATGTTGGGAAATGAACCTTCATCAACTTCAAAAACACCCCAATCATATTCCTTTTTGGTATCATTTAAAAATGCACTTGCAACACCTTGGGCCATGTTAGCACCTCTGAGATTTGATAGCACATCATCATATTCAGAGTGTAATATATGATTTATAAGATTATTTGTGGTTGTTTTACCATTTGTACCGGTTATTATGACCTTTTTTTTACATCGAGAGTTTAATGTACTTAAAAGCTCTGGATTAATCCTCAATGCAACCTTACCAGGTAGTGCAGTTGCATTCATCCCAACTATTTTTAATGCAACTATTGTGAGTTTACCAGCTAAAATAGATGGTGTAATATCTGAAATTTATAAAACCTCCATATAACTCTAAATTTTTTTTTAATATCCCTATCATGGGAAAGGATTCTTGTGTGAATAAAAATTTTGTGATTATAATTTACTCTATTTAAAATATGAATATATTTCACAGGTATAGTACCTGTTTTAGTATTATATAGACTTAGATAATAGAGTGAACTGCCCCTCCCTTTCGGATGGGGGTTCTTCTTTCATTGAATCCACTTTTGTGGTTTTTTCTGAGAAGCTTTAATTTCCGTAGTTCCTACGGTACTAATAAGATTCTGTTTATCCAGTGCAAAATCACGTATATTTATTGAAGCATTGATATCACGATCATGATTTACACTACAGACTGGACAAACCCATTTTCTATGATGTAATTTCAAATCAGGATTGTGATGTCCACAATTGCTGCATATTT
>PLXT01000089.1:16671-17211 GCA_003151535.1 Methanobacterium sp. | reverse complement strand
CATTATACTCGAACTGTTCGGAGATCCAAACATTCCACTTCCAACTCCCATCATAAACAAGATGGATCCAAATTCTAGGTAAGTGAAATTGTATGGGAGTAACACTAATAATATGAATGCTAAAGCACTTAATAACATTCCACCTGTTGCTATCCATCTAGGACCATACTTATCCGATAATGCACCTGATGTAGGTCCCATTATAATTATTCCAATGGTCAATGGTATCATATAAATACCAGCCCAGAATGGAGTTGATGCGTAACTGTAACCATGTAGCGGTAACCAAATACCCTGTAACAACAATATTAGCATGAACATCATTCCACCCCTACTAAGAGATGCTAATAAACCCGCTCCATTGGCATAACTGAACATCCTATTTTTAAATAGATCCAATCTGAACATCGGGGATTCAACCCTGTTTTCAATAATTGGGAACAGGATTAACAATACTAATCCAATTAACATCGAAGCTATCACCCAAGGGTTATACCATCCCATTGGGCTGTTACCATATGGCATGAGACCATAAGTTAC
>PLXT01000089.1:0-16655 GCA_003151535.1 Methanobacterium sp. | reverse complement strand
GAATACATATCTCCAGTTGAATATTGCAAGTACACCACCTAAAATAAGGCCTAAAAACTGTCCTGACATTAATGCTACCATGTTGATACCAAGTGCCTTTCCAAGTTCCTTTGGTGGAAATGCATCTGTTAATATGGCTGCACTGTTAGCCATNNAGTTTTACCCGACCATACATATCTGAAAGCCGACCAAAACTCAAAAGCAGAGTTGCTACAACTAATCCATATCCCATCAATATCCATAATAAATATTGGAAAGAATTCAAAGGGTTAATATGAATACCGTTAAAGATCGCTGGAAGGGATATCAAAACTATGCTCATATTTATCATTCCCATTAAGGAAGATATAAGAACGTTTGAGAGAGCTATCCATTTATATTCCAAAGTAAAAACCACCGAATTTTATTTTTAACATAAATAATGTTATAACATATTTTTCATACAATTTCTTCACCTTTTTTAACATTATATTATTATAAAGATTTTAAAATTTCTTAAAAAATTAAATAATTAATATTTATTATTTCCTATTGAATCTTTATTGAATGTTATGGTATAACCATCACTGGTTTTCTAGCATTTCTTACCACACGTTCTGTTACACTTCCAACAACAAATCTGTCAAGACCATGCCTACCAGAGGCACCCATAACTACCAATTCAATATTTTCTTTGTCTAAAATATTAACAATTTCATTGGAAGGTTTGCCTTCGGTAATTATACTTTTTAAATTAGTATTTTTACATATGCCCTTGCACTGAACATCTTCCAACTCTTGTTTAAAATTGTCAATAATTTGATGGCCTTCTTCTCTTATTTCTTCATAGAACCGTTCATCTGGTGTGGGAAGAGTTGAAAGTGGTAGTCCTGTAGCTAACTCGGGAAAATGTGGTTCAATCACGTACATAATTACTATATCTGCATTACTTTTATCCACAATCCATAAAGCATGTTTATTAGCTCTTTTTGAATTCTCAGATCCATCAGTTGGAAGTAAAATTTTCTTATACATCTATATTTTCACCTTGGATTATATTAAAAATATATTTTTTTAAATATTAATCATATATTTTGACGTAAACATTTACCAAATAAATATTCAAATCAGACCCATATAAATAATTTGAACTTCAAAAAATATTAAGATAACTAATAAAATCTAAAAAATATGTACACCAATTAATTCTATCTTTTAAGAAGGAACAATAATTTATTGTTGGGAAAATTCAAATAGGGAAAAATAAATAAATCTGATTTAAATGAAAAAATCAAATATTTTAATGCAAAGACTTTTAAATCAACATATTTTAGGGCCGCAATTTGGGAAACCAGATGATATGGTTAGGTGGATGACTGCTGTACAGGCCCAGGACTTTCTATCATCCCTATGGGCAATAGGAATCCGGGTTGAAAACTCCAATCAAACCGATATTGAAGATGCAATAGCAGATAAAATTATAGTACGTACATGGTTACTTCGTGGCACACTTCATTTTGTTTCCAGTCAAGATATAAGATGGATACTCGATCTGATATCACCTAGGATTATAGCAAGTAATGCTAATTTTCTTGAGAAACATTTACAACTGGACAGCAATGTATTTAAAAAGAGTCGTGAGGTAATAATTAAAGCTCTTGAAGGAGGGCAACATCTTCTACGCAAAGACTTGTATAACGAGCTAAAATCTGTGGATATATCCATTTCTGATCTTCGTGGCCTTCATATATTACACAGACTGGCTTTGGAGGGTGTTATATGTTTCGGACCTAGAGAGGTAAACAGCACATGTTTGTGCTTTTGGATGAATGGATTCCAAAAGGTAATATTATGGGTCGTGAAAATGTATTAGGTGAGTTGGCATTGAGATACTTCAAAAGTCATGGACCCTCCACACTTCAGGATTTTAGGTGGTGGTCTGGCTTGACAGATTCCGATGCACGTATAGGACTCAATAAAAATAAATCTAAACTGGTATCAGAAGATATTAATAATCAAACTTACTGGTTTTCAAGTTACATACAAGATACAGATGATCTATCCCAGTTTCACAGTTATTACCAGATTTTGACGAGTATATAGTAGGGTATAAAGACCGAATCCATCTTGTTAATGGAATATTTTTTAATAATAAAATGGAGTTAAATGAATTTATATTCAACCCTACCATAATTGTTAACGGTGGAATAGTAGGGACATGGAAACGTACATTTAAAGCCGGAAAGGTAAACATTGCATTGAATCAATTTAAATCACTAAATAATGAAAAAATTAGGGTAATTAAAGAAGCTGCCACAGCTTATGGTAAATTTATTGGTATGCCTGTATCACTTGTGACTGTTAACAATGGGGTTTAATGTTGATAGACCATAATACTGATTAACATCTGTATTCACCCATTTTTAAACAATATTTCCAAATTCGATTTAAAAAATTTATATTTAAAAAAATCTAAAATATAATGAGTACGAGTTGTAAAATGGGGGGATAGAATGGAAAAGGTATGTAGTGTATTAGATGTTCCTGATGGTAAGATGAAAGGTTTTACAGTTGGATCAAAATATATACTCATTGCAAATGTTGATGGAAATTTCTATGCATTAGATGCTGTCTGTCCCCATAGGGGTGGATATTTGCCCGTTGGAAAACTTGAAAAGAAAATCTTAACCTGTCCTGTACATGGTGCTCAGTACGATGTAACAACTGGAAAGCTCTTAAAAGATGTGAGCGAAGAGGTAAAAGAAATAACTGGAAGCGGTGCAAGTGATCTGGATATTTATAAAATTTTAATAATGGAAAATTTAATTTATATACGCGATTAAATATAGAAACAAGACATCCTATTAAAACATACTAAATAATCATGAATGCTCAAATAACTGGTATGTACTTTAAATATCATATTTAAATAGTTTGTATATAAATCGGAGGTAATAACATGAAAATGGAAGGAAATACTATTTTAATTACGGGCGGTGCAACAGGTATTGGGCTGGCACTGGCTGAATCTTTATTGGAAATGGGAAATGAAGTTATTATCTGTGGACGTCGGGAAGATAGATTGATTGAAGTACAGAACACACATCCAGGTTTACATATAAGAGTTTGTGATGTTTCAGAGGAGGAAAGTCGAAGATCTCTCTTTAAATGGGTTACTGAAAACTTCAGCGATCTAAATGTTCTAATAAACAATGCAGGTATACAAAGAGCCATAGATTTAAAAAAGGGTATAAAAGCATTAGAAGGAGAGAATGAGATAAAAATTAATTTAGAAGCTACAATATATTTATCTGCACTTTTTATCCCATTTTTAGAGTCTAAAGAAGAATCAACTATTGTTAACGTGTCTTCTGGGCTGGCAATCACCCCCCTTGCAGCCGTTCCAATTTACTGTGCAACTAAAGCGGGAGTACACACATTTACAAAGTGTCTAAGATTCCAATTATCAGATACCAGTATAAAAGTCTTCGAAGTGTTACCCCCTATTGTTATTTCAGAATTAAATATGGAGTACAGGAAGAAGGTTGGAACAACAAATACAGGTATCAAAGCAGGTAAATGTGCAGCTGCGATTGTTGATGGATTAAAAAAGGATAAATTTGAAATAGAAAACCTGGCTTTAGATAATTTAAAAACAGCTACTATGGAAGATGTTGACAAGTTATTTGAAAAGATGAATGGTCGATGGTAGGTTTTCAGACTAATATTACAATAATTTGTGGGGAGATATTTTTATGATACTGGTTACTTCGGCTTACGGTAATAATGGCAGGAAACTCATTCCAAGATTGGCTGAGATGGGTTTAGATATCCGTGCATTAAATTTGTCTGATAAAATAAATGAACTCAAAAAATTGGGTGCTAAAGAAGTTATAATTGGAAATGCTCTCGATCTATCAATTCTAGATCAGGCTATGGAAGGTATAGAATCGGTATTCCATGTTGGCTCATCATTTCATCCTCAAGAAGCTGAAATGGGTATTGCAGTTATTGATGCAGCTTCTAAAGGAGGGGTCGAACATTTTGTCTATGATTCAGTACTCCATCCTCAAATTATTGAATTGTTACAGCATAGAATGAAACTTCGGGTTGAGCAGCATTTAATCAATTCCAACTTGAATTATACCATACTCCAACCAATGCACTACATGCAAAATATCAATATTGAAGATGTGTATCAACAAGGCGTTTTTATTCAAGCATCTGCACTTGAAACACCACTATCCTTTGTTGATATGGATGATAAAGTAGAAGTGGCTGCCAAGGTGCTTACAGAAGACTGTCATTATGGAGCTACCTATGAACTTTGCAGTGATGATAATTTAAACGCAATAGAAATAGCTGAGATAATGTCTAGAGTTATGGGAAAAGAAATCAAAGCCAAATTAGTACCTAAAGATGTTATCATATCGGGATTTCAAAGGGCATTTCCAGAATATGGAGACTATCCAGCCAAAGGATTTAATGCACTATTTGATTATTACAGCAAACATGGATTTATTGGCAATTCAAATGTACTTAGAATGCTTCTGGGCAGAGATCCCACAACACTTGAAGAGTTTATAGGGAGGGAATACAAGAAAATATCAAAATAGGATTATTGTATTTAATCTGGTCCATACTCTGATTGGTCCTAAACTATTTTATGGACTCAAATATTTTTAAAATAGAAAAAAATAGTGATTATTTATTATTTGACTGTCCAATAGCACCTTTTTGGAGAATAAATAGTCTCATCTTTTTTAAGTTCTTTCATTATTTTATCAACTTCTTTTTTCTCCACATCCGAGATTTCACTGACTTTACTGGCATTTAAAGGTTCTTTAGAGTCTTTGAAAGCTTTAATTATTTTGTCTTTATTATCCATGATATCACCTACTTAATTTATTCGTTTAAATCCATATATCTTGTTATATATTTGTTAATAGTAGTATTTGATTGATAATTTTTAATACAATCTGTATTTACACAATCATTTTTGGAGGTTCCAAGGATTAAAACTCGTTTTTACATTGAATCCACACAATTAGTTAGTAGTTTTTTTAATTTAGACCTATTTGAAGGCCATAAAATATATATAAAACTAATAAGCTTTAACATTGAAGATGGTTGTGGTATTATAAGTTTGTCTAGCATTTCCACAGTTTCTGGAAGTCCTGTTAATTTAAGTCTGTTCATTGGCATATCAGCGTAACCAGTTGACTCTGCAAATCCCTGACCAATTGAATTGCCATCAAGATCCTTTAAATATACGGCACCCTCTGAGTAGTGTAAACCGCTTCCAAAGAATCCTGATTGACCTCCACTAACAATAGGGATCATTACAAAATTCCGAATATCTTATGGAACATCTTCCCCAAAGCTAAATTCCCATTTTTGGGGATACCATGTGTTGGTGATTGGATATAAATCCGGGTCCTGTGATTTTTCACGTTTTATCCATTCGGTAATCTTTAATCTACCTTTAATATTTTTTGAGTTGTTTTTTTCATCAACATATTTTCCCTTAGCTTCAACTTCCATTGTACCCGGAGAATTTGGTCCTGTCTGTTCATAAAATTGGGTCATTTCATTTGAATGAATTGATGCCATTGTTAATTCTCTATCACCCTTAAATTGGGCCATGAACCAGTCCCACCCTCCTGCTGGTTTTTTATTCATGTTATTTGCAACTCTCAAAACCTTTACTCGTGGATTACCTCCTGGAAGCATTCCATTACACCATTGATGGTCGTACCAGAATTTACCACTTTTTAAAGAAACTTTTTCATTGTTGATCCTAAGGGTGCTGTTCTCTGGATCGACTCTAAGGTTGGGTACTGAATAATATAAAGTTCCAACACCACAACATGGATCGCATCCATTTTTGCCCTGAAGTAAGTAATCCTTAGTTTGTGTAAGTGTGATATCCACTTCAATTTCTGATGGTGAATCCGGGTCTAGATCTAAACCCCATCCTTTAATCTGCATAGGAAATGTACTATCCTCATTTAAAGACCTTATTATATTTTTTCCCATGGTGTAATTAAAGGGTTTATCTGAAAAATCTATTAATCCTGTTGTACCCGCAACTATTATGGGTTTTGAACGGTAATGCTTCCCTCCTGCCTCACTTACAGCTAAATGTAATTCAATAATCTGATTTTCAAGATCAGAAAGTCCGAAATGTTTAGTTATGTCCGGAGGAAGAAGTGAATATTGCCAGAACATGAATTGAACACCATACTCTTTTCTATTACTTCCAATACAGCTTCCTACAATGAAATGCCATCCAAGCTGATAATCCAATTGGGGTGCATCGTCCTGTGGAATTGTAAAATCCGCTTTTCTTGGTATGGCTTTATAACCATTAGAACTGTCCATTCCTAAAAAAAATGTCATAGCATATGCTTGATGAGGTGATAGAGATGATGAATGATTGATTAGTGTTTCATATACAGTTTTGTAGTTGGGAGTGTATGAATCTGGATTTCTTAACTTTTCACCTAATAAATATTGCATTCTATTTCCGAAGCTTTCATTGCTGTTTTTTTCGCTTCCTAATCTTTTAGTAAGCTCATCTGAAATCTTTTCAGGATTGAATTTTTTCATCCACAGTGCCTGAGCTATATTATCCCTAGTTTCTTCATCCAGTTTATCCAGTAACCCTTGAGTTTCCATATTAACTCCCCTTGCCATTGTCTTTTAAACTAACGACCATAAACAATAAGTATTGATTTTCAGTTATAAAATGCTTTAAATTTTATTACTTGCTTTTTTTTATATTTTTTCCCTTTAAAGGCTTTATATAGAGTGAAATTAGGAATCCAATGAAGAATATCACTGTTACAAAGTCAAATGTAGTTTTCATAGCATTTTTAACCGTTGTATTTACAAGTATGTAGGCAATCGAGGTTTCATTATTTTTAAGACCTGTTATATTGGTTGTCTTCATTTTCTCATCGTACTGTGTCAGGTTTTGCTTTATCTGGTCCTTGCTAAATTCGTTTGGAAATGTCTGATCAACCGCTGTGTTTATTCCGTTTATAATTCCAAGTATGAGTACTATACCTATAATAGCAGTGCCCAGTGATGTTCCTAGACTTGCACTTGTGGATAATATTCCCGATGCATCGGACTGTTTATCAGCTTTTGCAGATGATAATACAATATTACCTGTTATTGGAAGTGCTAAACCTAATCCTATACCAATAAGCAAAGTTCCAGGGATTATGTCTGTTATATGGGTGTTTAAGTTGAACTGGAAACTCAGGAAGAAACTGCCAGCAAGGGCAATTAGAAAACCTATTGAAATCAGGTAGTGGGGTGCTATTTTGTTAGATAGTCTGGAAGATGCAATTGCAAAGACTAAAAGTCCAATAGTTAATGGTAAAATAGCCAGCCCTGTTGTAAATGCATCCGAACCTGTCACCTGCTGTAAAAATACAGGTAAAACGAAAACAGCCCCTGCAAGAGCTAACTGCATAATCATTCTGGTAAGACTTCCTAATGTAAAATTCCTATCATTAAACAGTCTAATATCTGTAAATGGTATTTTATTCCTGCTTATTATCTTTTTCTCCCTTAAATAGAATACTAGTAACAGTACAATACCAACTCCCATCATAATTAATGAGAATTCCCAATTTTTAGGGGTGTTAAGACTTAAAATTCCTAGAACGAAGATTAAAATTCCAAATGAAGATAGAAGAACGCTGGATTTATTAATGTCAGAAAGTTTCATGGTTGGAGGGAAATATTTTATTCTGTGTGATAATGCAAGTACAAATATTACTATGACCAGTTCCAGTCCAAATCCCCATCTCCAGCTGAAGAAGGTGGTTAAAAATCCCCCTATCAATGGGCCTACTGCTGCACCTACACTTGCAACTGCTGTCCATATTCCAATTGCAAATGCACGATTTTTACCGCTGTATGTCCCTGTTATGATGGATGCTGTAGCAGGTGTCATAAGGGCAGCTCCTATTCCTTCCAGGATAGACCATCCGATAAGAAGCATGGTTGCATTAATACTTAAAGCGGCTACAGTTGTTCCAATCCCATAGATGGCAGCACCAATAAGGAATGCATTTTTCCTGCCAACAACATCCTGCATCTTCCCTCCAAGAAGCATGAGTGAAGCCATTGTAAGTGCATAGACCGTAATAATTATTTGTATAGCAGACACAGTTGTGTTAAGATCAACCACCAGATTGGAAATAGCCACATTCATAAAAGTTGAATCGAGTGCAATGATGAATGAGGATAGAGCAACTAGTATAAGAGCCATCCAACCTATTTTACTGGCATTATTATCATTTTCCAAAAAAAATTCCTCCAAATATAGTTAAAACTATTTTAGTACTTTTATTATTTAAAGCAGTGTAAAATGAGATCAATTAATAGTGATAATCCTAATACAAATCCAAGGAAAAAAAGATATCGTTATTTATGGAATTGCAGGACTATCCTAGTGTAATATAAATTTTTAGATATTAAAAAAATAAAATATTTTAATTAAATTATGAAATTTATTCCTCAGGACCTATGCCCTTAAATTTTACTGAACAAGATTCTCCACCAACTCCCCAGTGAGATTTTGGAACCTCATTTATCAGGATTTCCACTGCTTGTGCAGGTACATCTACTTCTACAAATACTTTAGTAATATTTTTGATTAAATAATCTATCTTTTCTTGTTCAAAACCTTTCCAAACATTTACTTGTACCATAGGCATTTTTTCACTTCCAACTTTATAAAATAATACTGTATTATATTCTATTTTACCAAAAATAAATAATTTGCTCAATTATCAAATTAAGAAAGTTTATATACTTAAACTTTTAAAGTATACATTAACTTTATAAATATTTGTTCAGAATTTATTTTTGTAACAATTTATATTCAGAATAATTGAAAATTATTAAAACAAAAGATCCATCTTGAAGAGTAATTGATTAAATTTAATATTTTGGAAGATGGTTTTTTGGATAGGGGAAAATTTAAATGGCTGCTAGTACTAAAATTAACCGTTTTCTTGAGATAATCCGATGGTCTGGTGTGGCTTTGGGAATATTTTTTGCATTTTATTGGGACACAAATCCACAACACAGTTTTCTATATTTGCAATTTTCACAGTAGTATTTTTAGCAGGAGTCACAGCAATAGAGGGTATATTCTTCACTGAGGGTGCAACTCTAGTTAGTGGTTACGGTGATAATGGAGGATATCGTAGACAATCCAGAATGTATTTTCTAGCCATTAATGTGGTTATGTTAATTGCTTGGTTAATGAACTGGGGATTCTACTCTTATTTGGCAATATATATGGTTTTATTAGTATTCTTTACTTTCAGTGCGATAAACCATCTATATACTGGTTTGAAGGAGAAGTTTGTGATGAATACTCTTTTAAGGCCAATAAGAACTATTTTCCTCTGGGTAATAACTCTTTATTTCCTTTTACCTGCTTTAAAATAGTTTAAATGCGTATTAAAAATATTTAATGTATAATTTAATTCATGAATATACATATCTATTTTTTTAAATAGAGGCTGTCTCATAATTAATTTTTTTTATAAATTTTTTTTCTTATTTTTTAGGGGTTATATTTATATTGTAGTTTGTTCTATTATTATTTAGTTGATTAGAGTTTTAGTGTGGTGTTTTTTATGGCTTTGAGAGAAGATGGGATTGGTCAGACTTGGTTGGTGCCGAGGCGTCTTGTATCTTTTATTCCAGATAATCATCTTTGTTTTTTTATCACTAATTTGGTGGACGGTCTGGATTTTAAGAAAAACGAACGAAAATATAAGTATACAAAGGGTAAACCTGCATATTCACGTCATATGTTAACTAGACTTGTGATTATGGCTTCAGTTGATGGAATATTTTCTTCAAGAAAGATAATGAAGCTTGCAGAAGAAAATATGGTTTATATGTATCTTTCAGGAATGGACAAACCAGATTTTCGTACGATTTGTAGATTTAAAATTGAATGTGCTGAACAAATTGAAGAAGCATTTAAAATGACCGTAATCGTTGCTAAAAATTCAGGAATGGTCAAATTAAAACATATAGCTATCGATGGTACTAAAATTAAAGCAAATGCCTCATCAACTAATTTAATAAACCAAGAAGAAATACAAACCATTCGCGAACTCTTAAAAAAAGGAATAGAAACCGACGAAGAAGAAGACAAAATTTACGGTGATAAAAGAGGTGACGAAATACCACCTGAACTTCTATCAAAAACCAAAGTCAAAAAAATGATCCAAGAAGCACGAAAAGCCAATTCTGACACTAAAAATGAAAATAAATTACGTAAAACATCTTCCAAATTGCTAGAACAAGCCAGTCGAAGTCCAGAACAAAAAAAATTGGTTTTGAAAAAATTAGAACATGCTGAAAATGAGCTAGAAAAGACAAAACAAAAAACAATTAGCTTAACAGACCCTGAATCTCGATGGATGATGAATAAAAAGAACCGTATGGAATTATCATACAATATGCAAATAGCTGTAGATTACGATTCAGGAATCATACTAGCAAATACCGTAACACAAGACCCCACAGACCATTACCAATTAATACCACAAATAGAACACACAATAGAAACCATAGGACAATTACCAGATGATACGGCAATAAGTGCCGATTATGGATACTTTACAAAAACTAATTTACAATATTTAGATGAAAACGAATTCGATGGTTATATTCCTAACAGAAAACAGGCACATGAAACTAAAAAACATTTCAAAACATATAAACCATTTTCTAAACATAATTTTATATACAATTACGAAAAAGACTTTTATTTATGTCCCAATAACGAAAAATTAGAATATAAAAAGACTTATAAATATAATAATGTTAATATGCGCCAATATTATACTAATAAATGCTTAAATTGTACCAATCAATTGGAATGTACTGGAAAGAATCGGGTTAGAATTATAACCGATTATGGCAATGTATTATCAAAGCGTATGGCTTTGAAAATGGGAACTGAAAAAGGCAAAATTGAGTTTGCAAAACGCAAAATGACAGTAGAATGGCCATTTGGGAACATAAAAGAAAATTTAAAGTACACAGAATACTTAACACGTGGAATAAAACAAACACAAACTGAAAACAATCTCATAATCATATCACACAACATAAAAAGAATCCACAATCAAAAACAAAACAAAAACATCTCAAATAATCAACTAAACACATAAAATCCTAAAAAATATTAATAAAAATTAAAAAATTTATGAGACTACCTCAAATAAAAAAAAAGATTTAACTCAAATATATTCATGAACTTAGAAAAATTTATAATTTTGTTAATATTAGATAGTATAAAACCTAGAATTGGATTTAAAAACTTGAGATAGCTATATTAAAAAAAAAAGATTTATTATAGAATCCTTTAATATAAACTAAATTTTAGTATCAAATAATATTTAATTTTTAACGGGCTTTGAATCTTGAATTAAATCATCCATTTTAGGGTATTTAAAGTGTTTTCTGATTATAATCATAACTTTTAGTGATATAGTCACATTAGTTCTCAGCTAATTTATATTGAAGTGAATCCATTCCAAATACAAATAAGGCATCTCATATTAAAATAAACTGATCAGTAAGAACATTTTTATATAATATGTAAATATCCAAGTTTTACAGACTATAAAATATGTGAATATCTTTTAAATCATAATATAGGAGGTTATAATATTGGATTCAGAGAATATCATTAGTTCATTAAGCATGAAAACAGACATACCTTTCTCGGATATAATAGGAGATCCATCTATCATAGATAGTAAAGGCAGCTTAAATCTATTTAATGAAGATTTGGATATGAATACTGTTTTAGATGGAATAAAACTTTATAAAATTACTGGAGATAATACTGAAATAGAAGAGGATATTATAGTAGATAAAATTGGAAATTCATTAAAAACCCTCAATATCAGTAAATCTGACAATTCTAAGTTTAAGGAAGGTGAATAATATAAACTTTCAATAAACAATCTAAGATCACTGGGTGGAGCTTCTTTAAAAGAAGAATTTAACAGTTATTTTGCAGTAGATTATTCATTTAATCTTGATTCGGATGGTATTTCTGAATTAGATAATAAAAGATCCCTAGTGGTCTGTATAAGTGATATACATTTAGGTGCTAATGACAGCTATTCTGAGATTACCAGAAACAGGGATGCGTTGGTTAATTTTTTAAACCAAGTTCGAGTTTCACCCAATGTTAAAGAATTGATTATAGCAGGTGATCTAATCGATGAATGGTTTATTCCAATGAATCTGGAAACATTTAGTGGAAAAACCCAGAGGGATTTCGTAAAATCTGTGGCATTTAACAATAAACCTGTTATAGATGCTTTTAATAATATAGTAAAGGATAACAATGTTAAAGTGACCTATGTGCCTGGGAATCATGATATTTTAATAGATTCTAATGACATGGAAAGTATCATACCTGGAGTGTCTCAGGCTCGTGATGTTAGAGGATTAGGATCCTATACTCCCGATGATATTCCTGAAATAATCATTGAACATGGACACAGGTATAATTTTTATTGTGCACCCGATCTTTCAAACAGGTCTATAACACAGACAGATACGATATTACCTCCGGGATATTTCTTTACAAGAATGGCAACAAGTTCGGTTATGCAGGGACGTCCTAAACGAGATGAGGATTTGCCTGTGGTTAATAAAAATGAACTTGGAGCGGATCAATATCATTATTTCCTCTATTGGAATGTTTGGAAGGGTCTTGTAACAGATTTTCCAGTGAATGAAGGACTTGATGAGAAGATTATAAACACAAATATAGATGGATTCAATGATTCATATGCTATAAATGATGTTTTACCCTATCAAAAATCTGGGGATGACATTATAAAGGTTAATCTATTCGATGGTATCATAGAAACATGGGACGAAAGACAGAATCTTAATTTAGTACCTGTTAATATCCCTATTGAAGATGCAGTTCTTAGGGGGGCATTTGCAAGTTTTCTAGATGATCAATCGGGTATCCAGTTTTTTGATAATCCAGTTTCTGATAAAAGAATTGTAATATTTGGTCATTCGCATGAGGCACGTATCATAACTTCTTTAAATGAAAAACAGGAAAAAAATGTATATGTAAATTCGGGTACGTGGATAGATAAAAATAAGTGTACTATGACATTTGTGGTCATTATACCTCAAAAATGTAATGATTCCGCTCCATCCTATGTGAATCTCTATCAATATTCCCAAAGTGGAGCTATTAAAAGATTAGAATCCCAGGCAATTACAAATCTTAAATAATTAATAATTTAAATATTCATCTTATTTTTTTTAAACCATATTGAAGGTATACATAAAAGATATTTCTATTATAATCAAAAAAATGGAATAAATTATTTAAGGTACTGTAACTGTTAGATTGTTTGCTGTGTAAGAATTTACAATATCTGAGTAGGTTACATCCCATTTAGTTGAGTTGTACCGTGCATCTACAATTGTGTAGTATGAATTCCATTTAAATTGTTTTACAACAGGAAGGGTGTCTGCAATTTTTATAGCATTTAACCCTGCACTGTAATTCCCATTTTCAACCGAAGGAGTGTTGAATGTTTGAATATTCGATTCTTGATTTGACCATCCATTGTACTCTGATACAATATAACTACTGTTTTGTGAATTACTTTTTACAACATTCCATACGAAAATATTACTGGTTGGATAAAGTGATACCTGATTATAATTTCCATTTAAGGTTGGAGTTTCGTCATCAAGAATATTAATCTTTTCATATGCTCTTAAACCACCAAATGATATTAATATAATCATAAAAATGGCCATTGCAGCTTTTTTATACTTATAATTAACCTTCATATAGATTATGATCATTACAATGGCTGCTAGTATGATGGTTATAAGGTCCAATGATTGATACATGTTTAATGCGTATCTTGTAATTGAGAATGGAAAGAACAATGGAATACCCAATGTAGTCAAATAATCAAGGAATAAATGGGTTAAAACACCAAAATATGCTATTGCAATCGTGGTTTTAGTAAATTTTACAGTTATGTCACGTTTTATAATGTTACCGATAAATTGATTCACTTGTTTTCTTGATATTACGTACAAGAAGATTGTTGATGTTACAAATCCAAAGATAAATGAATGTGTGATACCTCGGTGTGAAAATATAAATAAATTCGGGGATAATATTCCTATCCATGCCACAAAAATAGTATCAAAATCGGGTGATATACCACCAAAAGCTCCGGCAAGCTTATTTTTACTCTTTACAGCAGTTAAGATAATATATGGTACTAAAAAATGTGTTAATAAATCCATGACTTTTCACCCGAAAAATATATTCAAACAGTTTTATCTTAGATTAATTCACTTAACTTTTATAATTATTCATAATGAACAAGTTTTGAAGAACATTTATTCACAAATTTTTATACATTCCAATCGAATTAAAAGGATATCTTATGAATAAAAAAGTTAAATAATTAATCAATGAATTTAAATTAGGGATTCTAGTATTAGGGTGCTTTAATGTATTAATTTTGCCCCATAATTATTGATCATTATTATTTCACCATTATTCATTAATTCTGATAGAGTTTCTAATAAATTCTATTTAATCTAAAGTATCATCCTGGGATCCATTTAGATATATTAGTGATGCGGATCTGTAAAGGAATATCATTGCAAAGGGAGTTACAGTTAATGAAGCCAGTAAATCTCCAATGAATTTGAAGTGGATCATATTGAAAATATCTGATAATCCAAATCCAACTAATAACAGGAACAAGAATATTAAACCTGTGAAAATGTACCAGATAACAAAGTTGCCCAATCCAACATAGGAAATAGTGTTTTTTATTACATTGAATTTAAATGCATTGTCAATATTATTCCCATTTTTGGCCATGTTAGCTAGTGACATGAAAAATATTGGATATATTATTACCAAATACAACCCAATAATAATTGAAACAAGGCCAAATGTTTTAAACATATTGGTATCAACCAGATTAGCCCCAGAACTAAAGGATGTGATTGCAATTATAAAGATCAAAGGGACTATTATTATTGTTATAGGAATCACATAAACCAGAGTCACTACAATACTTTTAATCCATTGATGAACAAGTCTTTCCATTTATTTAGCTCAGGGAGTATATTATTATCTGCTGTGGAGAATTCCATTATACGAAGTTGATAACCTGATCTCACAAAAGCAATTATAAAGCTAATACCAAAAATAACTATTAAACCATTATGTGTTATTGATCCAAAAATACTATATAAATCACCTAATATCACTATCAAACCCAAAAAAAGGAAGGTCTTCTTATTACTTAAAGGATATTTGATTGAATCGTTAATTATTTCCCCAATTTTCATTATTATAACCCCATATTTTTTATTATTAATCACTTTATCTTAGAGATTCTTCTATATAAACTCAATAAATCAATTTAAAATTAGTTCATGATTAATAAAAATCTTAGAAAAAGGAACAATACAGTTTGTAGGGATATGATATTGTTTTTTCTGAAAGAAAACTAATAGAAGAAAGTTTTCTAAATCAAATTTAAAACAAGAAAATAATTGAATTATGATTGATGATCCATTCCAATCATAACCCAAATTAACATAAAATTATCTTCTATCCCATATTTTCAATTAATTCAATTTCAACACCATCAGGGCCATCTAAAAATGCAACTCTTGGACCTCCAGGTTTACCTAAGGGGCCACGTGTTAATTCAATTCCTTTAGCATTTAAGTTTGCAATTTCAGCATCCATATCCTCAACAGCCAGTCCAATCAAGAACAATCCCTTTTTATTATTTTCATTTTCAATTAATTCTACCATGGCTTCGCCTTCGCCCTTAAACAGTACAATGTTCAAACCGGGTTGGGGGCTGAAACGTCTGACTTCTTCCATTCCCAAAACATCCTTATAAAATTTGGCTGATTTCTCCAAGTTTTCTACTGCTATAGCAACATTTTTTACCATCATATTATAACCTCTCCATACATCTTAATGGATTTATAACATTTATATGTCTTTAAATGGTTTATGTAATATGTTGTATTATTTATGTCTTCTTTTAATTCAAATTTTCCTATTCAGCAATTTAAAAATAATTTAGAATAAAAAAGAATGTTTATCAAAGGAATTATTTGTTGGCAATAAATAAAAACTAGCTTCACGATTTCTTGTTTTTCTGGCTGTATTTCATTACTATCCATAGAATGATCAATAAAATAACAATTATACCAATTATATAAGATGCTAGGTGATATATTGGGATTGTTACTTCAGTTGTTGTGGTTGGTACTGATGTTATCATAGAATCTGCTCCTAAATATTTTTAAAGTTTAGAGAATTTCTATTAACTTAGTTTTTTTATTATTTTTGTAGTGTTTGAATTTTTTGGTGAGGTTTTAGTTATTTTTTGTGTGTTTTTTCTTTGTTTTTATTTATTTTCTCTATTTTTTCTTGTTTTTTTTGTTAGCGTTCGCTATGTTGTGTTTTTTTGTTTGAGGGTGTTTAGTTGTTGGAGGTTGTAGCATAAGCAGGTGAAGATGTTTTTTGTGTGTGTTCGTAGTGTTGTGGTGACTTTGACATGGCCTGA
>PLXT01000049.1 GCA_003151535.1 Methanobacterium sp. | reverse complement strand
AAAACTACTACAGACAAACACTACCCAAAGCCCACAAAAAGAAATACAAAACCATCAACGGACTAATCAACTACCTAAAACTCAAAATGCAAAAATGGACCACCAAACACCAAAAACATCCCCAACACCCAACAACTTGACAACCCCAGAATATAAAAGACTTTAAATGCATTATAAAGAATTTGATTGAATCGACAGAAGATACCGATCTAAATAATGCTTTGAAGATTGTTAATACCTTAATTTCTCATGATAAAAAGGAAGTAGTGGCATCAAGTTTAGGAAATTTATACGTTCTTATTCAGGATAAATCTATTCGTGAGCTCATTATTAATGAGTTAAATGAAATGCGATGCGAGACTGAGTGTAAGGAAATCAGCAGAGGAATCTTTAGATATAATAACTTGTGAAATTAATAAATATGAGATATTAGACTATGGTTATGAAATTTTAAACCATATTGTCTTTAAATTAGATAATTATAATTATTTCAAGGGTTATTTCCCATCCAAATATCATCTATTGTCTAAAATTAATTCTATGATCAAATCAAAGATTATTAATTCTAGATTTACTGTATCATGGGACAATATGATGTACAATTTAATGAAGATAATGTTAGTTATCGACAATGATTTAGATATTTTCCAAATGAACATGGTTGATGTGGATGATTACTATCAAAACAATTTGGACAAATCTTTTAACATAGCCTATAATGAATTATCACAAATAGAAGTCCCAAAAGAATCTCATCTAGATAGACTAACAACGGTTTATGCTATGACTTATAAGGAAAATGGAAGCATATCTCATTTAGCAGGGCTTTTAAACGATGAAAATTATAAAATAAGGCATATGGCTATTGCAGGATTGTGCTATGCTTTAAAGGGCTTATCCCATTTTCAACCTAATTCCCCAGATGAAAATTTAATAAATAAGGTTTTTACAAATATGAGTCCTACAAATGTGATTAAAATGGGATATGCTTCTAAATAATTCCAATAACACTATCTAGATTCTTATTATTTACTTTTTTTATTATAAAGGTATATTTATTAAATTTTTTTTTAAATGTGAACAATTATTGTAATATGACTGAGATATTAGTTGTTATCGTCAATATAATCCTTATTTGAATTATGCGATATCAATTTATCGAATTATTATAAAAAATATAACATTAAACAATTTTTGAATCAAAGATCATTATATAAAGTTATAATCTGAATTAACAGATCATAAAATTTATTAATTATTGTGTATTAAGATGTAATAAGAGATTAGGATAATTAATTTTTCTTGAAGGAAGTAATAAAATTACAAAAGGTGTACAAATAGTTAATATCTATTTTTTTTAAAAGATCGAGGTGAGATTATGGAAAACAAAGTGAATCCAAATTTAAAATCAAATAAAATGAAAGAGGAAGAATTGAAAGTTGGAAACACAGATAATTCATCGGATAACTCTTTAAATGATATTATAAGTACAATAAAAGATAAACAAGAAGAATTCACCCAAATGTTATCTGATTATACGAGTTCTAATAAAAAGACACTGATTGATGTCATAGAAACAGATGATTCTGTTATTATCAAAGCAGATCTTCCAAGATTAAAAAAAGAAGATGTTGAGATTGCTATAAGTGAAGATACAGTTGATATATGTGCGGAATTCAAAGAAGAGAAAATAAATGAGAATATGGAATACCTCCAGAGAGAAAGGAGTTATGGTAAAATCAGAAGATCAGTAAAATTACCATCTAAAGTCCTGATTAAAGAGGCAGAAGGAACTTTCAAAGACTCTGTATTAACCATAAAACTTCCAAAATTATTGAAAAAAACATTGAAACTTAAAATTGATTAATAATTAATTCTAAATTTTTATCTTTTTTATGTGATTAAATATACAGACAATATCTAGAAATAATTTATTTATTAATCCTCTATGTACTCGCTGTAGAATAATTCTTTTAAATTCATTTCAACTTTTTTTCGTACATTCTCAATATTTAACAGTGTTCTATCTAGATCTAACTCTTTCAGTTTTAGTAAATTTTCTTCCATTTCAGATAGGCTGCTCATCAAACTTGAAAAACGTTTCTCTGAGACTATGACTACTTTTAATCTTTCCTCATATCCTTCAAGTTCATGGGGTTTACATTCTACCTTGTAATTTTTTACAATTCCTGAAATTGGTTCTGGTTCCAAAATTTACACATCTATACACAGTTTGTTAAATTATTAAAAATTTCTTTCAATATATTATCTATTCAATGTTTCTAAAATTTTTAATAATGACTTGTGATTAGAACATATGGAATAAAATTTTTAATCCTATAAATGTTATTATTAGGAAATATATAGCTGTAATTGTGACCATAAAATAACCAAAGAGAATTAAATAGCCATCACATTCGAGTATACCTGCAGATAAGAAGAATATTCCAAATGCTGGTAATGTATCTGTAAGTGGTATGGGTAATGGTGTAATAAATAGAATTGAACAAAAAACTAGGAAAAAGTTATTAAATATTCTACTAGATTTTTTATTTGTCATCCCCAGTAAACGAGGTTTCATATATTTTTCAAGGAAGTTTAACATCCTGAAACATGCATCTAATATTTTAATCAAGCTTTTATAGGACATTTTACGTTTCAATAAAAACTCAGGTACTAAATAATATCTTTCTAGGATTATACTCAAACTGGTAAGTAATATGATTATTCCTATTACCACCCCCGTTCCAGGAATTGATACTGGTATTAAAAATGGTGCTGCAAGAACCATACAAGTTATCAGTCTTCCACGGTCACCTAAGAGATTCAAAAAGGCTCTCAATGTCATTCCATCGTTTGGAATCTTTTTTGAAATCCTACAGATCGTATATGAAAAACCCTTTTCACATTCAAATGTATTAGCCACAATTATAAACCTCAAATTCTATAATTCTAAATTCTTGTACCAAAGTAAAATATATTAAGGATTAAAATAATAAAGAAACTCAGTTATCAGTTAATATCCGAATATTATGATTAATCTGTAATTATTTAGATATTAATTTGTTTATTTATTAAGGAGGCATGATTGTTGATATTATAAATCTTAAAATATTCCCCAATATTAAGAAAATATGTCATATTAATTATAATAAAATCGAAGCATTAATCCATATAAACTTATATATATAACATAATCATTTAAAATATTTTGCTCAGTATCCGTATTTATATTAAATACGTCTTTATTAACATAGAGAAAAAGATAATAAGAGAAAAGGAGAAGGCGTAATATGATGTCTGAAAAGTTTTATAAAAAATTGATGGAAATAACCAAAGTCATGGAAGAAAAAGGCGAAGGAATCAGCTATATCCATAACGAAACTGAATATTATACCATTGGAACTAAAAAGTATAATGAAGAAATAGGACAGTACTTAGATAAGACAGTAGGTTCATGGGAAGGTAGTGAAGCTCACGTTAAGAAAAAGAAAGGGAAAAATAAACAAGAAAAAGGTAAAAAAGTAGGTTATCTTTGGAAAATTCCAATAACTGAAAGTTAATAAAAACAATTATTAATCCTTTTTTTCTAAATTTTATTTAAATAATCATCTAACTTAATTCGGGGTATATTATCCTGAATATTACAAATATTCACCATTTTTTTAGTAAATAAATAATCCCTCTAATTTTTTTCGTTCAATTGCGTATTGAATTGCCCTCACCAATAACTTACCATTAAATTCTCCCTTTACAAGATAATCTTGAGCACCATATTTGATTGTTTGGGTTCCTGTTTCTTCGTTTGCCAATCCAGTTAATATTATAATGGGTATTGTAGGATGTTCAGTTAAAGTTGATTTAAAAGATTCAAAACCAACACTATCTGGTAATCCAAGGTCTAAAAGTATTATATCAAATTTCTCAGATTCAAAAAGTTTTAAACCACTTGTCAATCTTGATGTATGTGTGAGTTCAAATTCAGCTATTTCACTTGTATCTAACATTTTAAGTATTAATTCACAATCACTACATTATCTTCAATTAATAACACTTTGATTGGTTCTATATCCATGAAAACCAACTCCTGAGTATAATTATTTTTACAATATTATGATGAAATCTTAATCATTATGTATATTTTAGTTTTTATCATAAATTAAAATATCTAATATAGAATATGCATGAAATTTAAAAATATTATATTATATTATCTTATTTATTGATTTTAAATTGAATCTGGGATTAGTTATAAAAAAATTAGGGTATTAATGTTTTTTTTCAAGCATCTGCTCCATGGGGCCCATATAATAATCATCCCATCCAGATTTAATATCTTCAAATTCTTCATCAGGAACATCGATTTGTTCAAGCTCTAAAATAGTATTTGAATTATCTTTTTTGAGAGTAAAAGTGACTATAGAAGGTTTCGGCCAGTCACCACCAAACCATTCCTGGACAAGCTTACTTTTAGATACAACTTCGATATTTTTCCCGTTGATATCTCCATTCCACAACTCAAAGTCTGTTCCTACATTGGAATCCATCTTACTTGGTCCACCTCCCCACTCATCTATAACTTCTTGATCCACTAATGCTTGCCATACTTGATCAACGGTGGCAGAAATTTTATACACTTTTTTAATGGATTTTTTCATTTTGTGCTCCCCTCCATTGATATCAAATGTATTTTATATTTTGTTCAACCACATAATTAAAAATTTTCAATAAAAAAATAATTTATGGTTAAATAATTATAATCTTCCTATAAAACTTGTTAAATAATTATAATCTTCCTATAAAACTTGTTAAATAATTATAATCTTTCTATAAAACTTGTTAAATAAAATATTATCCGGTTTTAACGGATTCTATTTGAATAGCTTGATTTTATATAATATTTTTTTCAATTATTGATGGCATTTTTGCTTTATGATTATTAATGGGTTATTTTTTTTGTAAACTAAAATAGGAAATTTTAATTAGTGTTATTTAAACAATAGTAATTATGAAAACTTTACTTGTTTATTACTCCAGGACAGGCAATACTCGTATGATAGCCAATACAATTTCAGAATCTATAGAATGTGACATAGAAGAAATTGTAGAAAAAGATAAAAGAAAAGGTATTATAGGTTATATTAAATCGGGTTATCAGGCTTCAAGGGGTAAGGTAAATCATATTGCGGATTCGAAATATGATATATCTGATTATGATCTTGTGATAATAGGTACTCCTGTCTGGGCTGGAAAAATGTCTGTCCCTGTGAGAACATATTTAAAGAAAAATATGGATAAAATACCTCTTTTGGCATGTTTTTGTACATGCGGTGGATCTGGTATTGAGAAGACAATTGAAGATATTGGTAATTATGTGAATACTACTCCTTTAGCATCTTTTGGGGTTAAATCCTCTGATATTAAGGATGGGACCTATAAAAATATTATTGAAAAGTTTGTTTCAGATGTAATTTAGATTATTTTTAATATTCTTTTTTAAAATTTACTAATAAATGATACCAATTTCATTAAAATTAAATTTTATAAAATAACTGATATAAGATTAATTAGTTGTTTGTTATTATTCTTTTTATAAAATATTCTTAATAGTTACCCTTAATATACTGTTAATTTTAACCACAAGTGAAATTTGAAGATTTATTTTTTTTAATGCATGATTATTGGAAAATAGAACTTTTTTCAGCTTATATATATTTATTACAGTATCATGCACCCTATTAAAACAGTAAAATAGTTATATATGATTCAACAATATTATTTTAAAGATTAATAGTTTGGAGGTGGAAACAAATCAAGCTAGTGGTGGGTCACTGCTGGGCCTTGCTATTATTTTCTTAATTATTTTACTACTGTTCCCAGCTTTTGCTCTTTGGCTATTGTATGTTGCAATTGTTGTAATGATAATTGCAGGTATAGTATCATTAATTGCAGGATAGATCTGGTTAACTTACGGTTATAAACAGAATATCCTCTATTTTTTAAATTTCCACTCAATAAATCATTCCTTTAAGTTATATGTATCCAATTTAGTAATAATTAAATATTTAATATCACTTAAAGCATAATTTCATGTTTTAAGGGTTACCTAACTTATGTTTTTTCGAGAATTTTTAATTTTTTAATTTATTAATAAGTTAACAAGATCTTGTGGAAAAACATTTAAATATGATTTATCATATATGTATTCTGGAGATGTATTGTATGAATAGTGAGGTATGTTAATGGCCGAAAATAAAAGTAAATCTTTTTACGGATCTGTTAAAGTGGGTGAAAGAGGACAGATTGTTATTCCTAAAAAAGCTCGAGATGAGTATGATATTAAAGCCGGTGATAGTTTAATCGTTTTTGGGGATAATAAAAAGGTTATAAAAGTAATGAAAGCAGATATGATGAGAGATTTCGCACTTAAGGTATTGGAAGAATTAGATAACAATGAATAGAATAAATTATTTAATTCTATAACAAAACATTTTCATATTTATTAAATTATTTAATTATAGCATTCCCTTTTATTTAATGCATATCTGCTAATTTAAGATAATATTAACCTTTATATTCTTTTAGTAACGATTTTATATGAATAATAACAAAAAACGGCCTAATAAACGTTATCTTGATATTCATATTTGCTTATTTAATCAAATTTTGTATATTATAATCTGTTTTTAAGGAGAAATAAAATGACTCGAAATAATATTAAAATGTATATTTACAATTATAAAAATGGTGGTGAATGGTTTGGAATATAAATGGACAGCTATGGTTAATGTATTCATAGCATCTATAATGGGAAGTATAAACATGAGTATCGTTATGATAGCTCTTCCTGCTATTTTTAATGGTATCCAAATTAATCCATTGAATTCATTCCAATATCTTTTATGGATTTTAATGGGTTATGGACTGGTAACTGCTACATTACTCCTGAGTTTTGGTCGTATATCCGATATGTACGGGCGAGTAAAGATGTTCAGGTTAGGGTTTTTAATATTCAGTCTGGCATCGATACTATTGTATTTAACACCATCAACAGGTGATGCTGGTGCATTGGAAATTATAATTTTTAGGATAATACAAGCAATAGGCAGTGCATTATTGATGGCGAACAGTGCGGCCATTCTTACCGATTCATTCCCATCAAATGAACGAGGAAAAGCATTAGGTATCAATACAGTTGCAGTAATATCCGGATCTTTTTTAGGCTTGATTCTTGGGGGTATACTTGCGGTCTTCAATTGGAGATATGTATTTTTAGTCAGTGTACCGTTTGGACTTATTGGGACAGTATGGTCATATTACAGGCTGAAAGAACTGTCCATCAAGGCAGAAAAAACAAAACTCGATTTATGGGGAAACATTACTTTCGTTTTAGGCATAACCCTAATACTTGTAGGGGTAACCTACGGACTAATACCATACGGAAGCAGTCCAATGGGATGGAACAATCCATGGGTAATAGCATCCATGATAATAGGATTAATCTCGCTGATCTTATTCCCATTTGTTGAAAATAGGGTAGAATCACCTATGTTCAGATTAGATTTATTTAAAAATAAGAGTTTTGCATACGCAAACATTGCAGGTTTATTGGGTTCATTAGGTAGGGGTGGTATGATGTTCATGCTCATATTGTTGTTGCAGGGTATTTGGCTACCACTACATGGATACAGTTATGCATCTACTCCATTCTGGGCTGGTGTTTACATGTTACCATTAACAGCAGGAATTCTTATTATGGGGCCAATTTCAGGTATATTATCCGACTCTTATGGTCCTCGTTGGATTGCAACCGGTGGAATGGTTATAATTACCATATCATTCCTAGTCTTAGCAGCGCTTCCATTCAACTTTAGTTACCTAGAATTTGGTTTAGCACTGTTCATGATGGGAGTTGGAAGCGGAATGTTCGGTTCACCTAACAGTGCTTCGATAATGAATTCTGTTCCATCCAAGGATAGAGGTGTAGCATCTGGAATGATGTACACCATAATGAACACAGCATTTACAGCTAGTATGGCCATATTTTTCACCATAGTAATAGTTGGAATTACACAAAAATTCCCTGATGCTATGACCACATCACTGGCAAATATTGGTGCAGTTAATTTAGCTCCAGTTTTAAGTAATATTCCACCTACCTCGGCACTATTTTCAGCCTTCCTAGGTTACAATCCCGTAAATGCTATATTGGGTGTTTTACCTCCATCATTTGTGGCTTTTATACCCCATTCAACATTAAACACATTAACTGGTTCCACTTGGTTCCCATCAACACTAGCAAATGCATTTATACCATCTCTTAGAACTTCATTCTACATAGGGGCTCTATTATCTGCTATAGCTGCAATACTATCGGCATTGAGGGGAGAAAAATATATACACGAACATGAAGAGCTTAAAACTGGTAAAAAATCGGATATAGAATCACAAGAATTCGAATTAGCCGAAAAATCTACAAAAAAAGCATAAAAAATCGAGAATACTGGAACTTAATAGATGGAAGTGATAAAAAAAATCTTGATGAATATTAAATAACTCTTTAGCTGGATAGGATTCTTAATTCTTTTCATGGATTCATAATCGGTTTAAATGGATTGGTTCTATCCTAGTTCAAAGAATAGTAAAGATTTCACACTATTTCTAATATGAAAATAAAAAATTTATGATTATGAAACATTTTATTTTTTTTTATTGAATTTAATTTTTAATAATTTTTGTTCAGATTATTCGATTGGAAATGTTAAAATACCATTACCACCTTCAATAGTCATATTTAAGGATGACTGATTTTTTAATTCTTCTAATAATGCTATACTAGTTGTGTTATCCATTGGACGGGGTATACTATTAACGAGAGTCATAGGATGTACAATTATTCGGGCTTCATTACCCGTCAGGTCCATTTCAACCATTAATGATGTATGTGTGGCGGGATTGGTTTGGTCGAATACAAAATTTCCAAGACTGTAAAAGATAGGTTTGCCTTTATAACTTTCTATTTTCTGAATTACATGTGGATGACTTCCAATAACCATATCTGCTCCTTCATCTATACATTCATGTGATAATTCTATTTGGGATGGGTTAGGTATAGTACTGTATTCGTTTCCATAATGGAAAACCACTATGGTAATATCTGAATTCTTTTTAGATTCATCTATTCTTTGTTTGATAATATTCCAATCTGCAGGGGCATAACCTGGGCTGTTAATTGTTGCACCGGGCATTTCTGATGGAAGAAATTCTGTGAAAGTTGAGTTATCTAAGAAATTTAAGATAGCTATTTTACGTCCTTTGATATTAAGATAAACTGGTTGTGTCGCTTGATCTAAGTTGTCTCCAGCACCTGTATAGTTAATTCCATTAGATTTAAGTGCATTAATGGTGTCTGTAAGGCCGTTATTACCATAATCCATGATATGATTGTTTGCAAGACAAGCAACAACAATATTATTATTTTTTAGTACAGGTGCGTATATTGGATTGGCCTTAAGCGGTACAGTCTTCTTGAAATTAATGGATGAAGTAGTCATGGGATCTTCAAGGTTTACAACAACTGCATCAGCATTTAAAAATAAAGGGTCAACATTTTTAAAAACATTTTGTCCACTTTCCAGTATTCCATCCACTCCCCTACCAAGCATTACATCTCCTGTAAAAAACATGGTCACATTGGATTTATTATCATTTGACGAAGTTATAACCGAATTTTGATTAAAATAACTGTTCATACCGTAGGCTGCAATAATCAGAATAATAAATAATAATATGAAGTAAATCTTTTTTATTTGAACTCCTCCATATTCAAAGTCTAAGTTACATATATAAATTCACAGTAGAGCCACTGTTAATGAATTTATATGGACTACATTTAAACTAATTCATTTTACTAAAAAATATATAATAATCCTATATAATAGGTAATCCTAGTCCTCTTGATCACACTTTTTACTAGAATCTGCTCAGTGATAATTAGAATCTTTTTAGGTTTCGTTGTTGCAAGTATTATTTGAATAAGAGTTTACAAAATAGTTAAAATTAGAGACAGATGGGCGTTAAAAATAAAGTGTAAAATAAGACCCATTTTTGATGAAAATAAAATATACGTTCATTAATTCAGTTAACTAACCTTTATTGATGGGTAATGTGAAGTAAAATTTAGATCCTTTATCAGGTTCTGATTTGACCCAGATATTTCCTCCATGATACTGAACTATTTTTTTAGTGATAGACAATCCTATTCCCGTACCAGGGTATTCATCAATTGTATGTAACTTTTTGAAAATTTTAAATATTTGTTCTTGGTATTTTGGATCTATTCCAATTCCATTATCCTTAACACTAAATACATATTTATCCTCATTTTTATTTGCTGATATACCGATATGATGAGGGTTTTCGCTCTTAAATTTTATTGCATTAGATATTAAGTTCTGAAATAACTGTAACATTTGAGATCTATTTGCATTTACAACCGGTAATGGATTATGGTCTATTCTAATCTCATTCTCCTTTAATGATAATTTTAAATTGTGACTAATCTCATCTAATATTTCTTCAAGATCGACTTGTTCAAATGTTTCAGTTTTTGTTTTTATTCGGGAATATTCTAAAATATCGTTTAATAATCGTTTAATAATTGTTCCATACGTTTAGTACTGTCTATAATATATTTAATGAATTCGTCTGCATCTTCATCAAATTTGCCTTTGTAACGTTTTTATAATAACTGTGTAAATGATGAAACCATTCTTAATGGTTCTTTGAGATCGTGTGATGTTACATATGCATATTGTTCCAGTTCTTTGTTGGACCGTGTCAATTCTTTAACCAGTTTTCTCATTTTAATTTCTGCTTCCTTATTAGTTGTAACATCTATAACTGCAGAAACAGAGCCTTTTGGATTTTTATTTTCATCGTATAATGGAGTTGCATTTCCCATCATATGTCTAACTGGCTTATCCGGATAAACAAAATAGAATTCATAATTTCTAATTTCATTACCTCGTGAAGATAGTTGTACAGCCATGTCTTCAGTTTTTATTTCCTTTCCATCTTTGAATATTTTGAAGGTTTCAATTTTTTGTGAGTTTTTTGATGAATTTGTAATGCCGTCCATTGGGGAGATGTCCAGATAATCGTAAGATAATTGGTTTCCAGTAATCAAGTGTCCTGATTTGTCATGTGATATCCAAACTGCTGCTGGAACGGCGTCAAGAACCCTTGCAAATTCTTCTGAACGGGCTTGTTCTCGTTCTTCACTGGCACGTAATTTTTTTATCAAATAATTTAATTTTTTCTATCTTTCCCCTTAACTTTTCATTGGTACTCAACAACTCTTTAATACGTTCATTCATAATTGAATTAAGATATTCATATTGTGATTTTAGGTCGTTTTTAACCTTCTCTTGTTGTGTTATATCATTTATAACCATTTTATATCCGGTTAATATTTTATTATTGAATTGGATTTTTACCAATATAATGTTCTCAGATTTTTTGAGATAAATTTTAAAAGTTTGATCTCCTATATTTGTGTTGTATGACAGTGTTTATTGAAAAAATCCTATGATCCTCTGTTATAAAGTCGATAAAATTGATATTGATCATGTCTTCGGGATTACTGTCCAGTATGGCTGCACCTTTGATATTCATATCTTTAATAATTCCATTTCTATCTAAAATAAAAAATCCTAATGGTGCATACTGATAAAATTCAAAATATTTATTGTATGATCTTTTTTCTTCATTTGATGATTTTTCCTTATTATCAATCATTAGTTGGTAATTCCAATGTTGATTATATCTTTGATTGTTTTCATGAAGATCTGAAGTTTTTAAGTTATTATCATCTTTGTTCAACTTCCTTTCCATTTCTATTTTGTTAATATTTTCTATATCTTCCTGTTGAACATTTTTTTTCATAACATCGTCCACCATTTCCCATGTAATAAAAATTGTTTAGTCATGAATTTTATCCATATAATTGGAAGTAATATTTTTTTATAGATATTCAAACATCAACTACTTACATTGATGATTGTTATTTCAATAGATAGTAGGATTATATATATACATAGTATTACTATTCGAGTATATAAACTGAATTATTAGAAAATTTCAATATCAAAAAAAAATTAAAATAAGTATTGATTATTTTTTAATAATAAGAAATTTTATTTAAGTAAATATCACTTGGTAAGTGGAAGTTTACTAACTTTCCAACCAACAAATCCTCCTAAAATGTTATAAGCTCTATGGAACCCTGTATCTCTCATTTTGGACATGAAATATCCGCCTCTAACGCCACTTTTACAATATATTAGATAATCATTTGTTTTATCGAGTTTATCCACCTTTTCCTCGAATTTATGACCATCGTAATCTAAATTTATTGCTCCTGGTAGATGTTCCAATTCATACTCTTCTTTAGGTCTGATATCAAGTACTGTAATTTCAGAACCTCTTTCTTCTATTAATTTGAGTGCTGCTTCGGGAGTTATAGTTATAAAATGTGGCATGTTATCATCTCTCTTAATATTATATTATCTGTAATTATAGTTAAAAACGTAAGAT
>PLXT01000037.1 GCA_003151535.1 Methanobacterium sp. | reverse complement strand
ATGGATATTTTTCAAGCTATTATTTTAGGTATTGTTCAGGGTTTAGCTGAGTTTTTGCCTGTTGCCAGTGCTGGTCAAGTTATAATAGTTACACATATATTAAATGTAACTTTTCCTAATCAGTCGGGAGCAATTGCATTCAACACTTTACTACACTTGGGTACATTAACAGCGGTGGTTGGTTTCTTCTGGAGAGATCTTATAAAGATAATAAAAGCCTTTGTAAATAGTTTGTTGAATTTGGTTCAGGGAACTTTTGTGGATAGTTTGAAGGAAGATGTTTATAAAAGGTTAGCTTGGCTTCTAATTGTAGGTACGATACCAGTTGCTATAGTTGGTGTTTTGTTTACAAAGGAATTTGAAGCACTTTTTAACAACGTAGCAGCTGTTGGGGTGTTCCTTATTATAAATGGTTTCATATTGGTGTTATCTGAACACTTTGCAACACGTGGAGATAAAAAGGTTATGGGATTAACTTTTAAGAATTCGTTGATTATAGGTATATTTGAATCATTGGCATTGTTTCCAGGTATCTCTAGATCGGGTTCTTCAATATCTGCTGGTCTGCTTTTAGGATTGGATAGGCAATGTGCGGCTAGATATGCATTTTTACTTGCAATACCTGCCATAACTGGTGCTGTACTTGTGGAATTTAAAAATATTGGAGCTTTAACAGAAACAAACACAGCTTCAATCATAGCAGCATATCTGGCAGTTGTAATATTTGGTTACCTATCCATAGGACTGTTGATTAGGTTAATAAAAAGTACCAGTTTAAGAGTATTTGCATACTACTGTTGGATAGTTGGTGCGTTAACTTTAATTTTAAGCTACACTTATGGTTTAATCCATTTTTAAATTCTTAAAAATAATTCTAATTCTTTTTTATTTTTTTTTACAACCCTCAAATAGAAAAATAAATTTTTAATAGCTCATATACTTTTAAAATAAGATATTACAATATTTGTTTGTTAATTTATGATCCCTGCACATTAACAGTGTACCATCCTGCCCTATCAACGTACTGATTGTTTCGTCTAGTATCAACACTTATCATGTACTTTGTACCGTTGAGTAGGTTTGATGGTATTCCAATAATTATTCCAAATCCCTCAATCTTAACTGGTATTGGTTGTTTTGAATATACACTGTTAGAAGCCATATCTAAATAACTGGCATGTCCATGTTGTACTTTAATATCTACCCTGTTAACACGATTAGTTCCAAAGCTTCTTATATGGAAATCATAAACTCCAGTCTTGGAAATACCACCAACAGTCTTTAAAGACATCCAGGTGGTTGTGTTATCTATTTCAAACCCAACGTCTGTGATGTCAAATAGGTTAAGATTACTGAAGATTGAGTAATAAACTTCAAGAGGAGGTTTTATCAGTTCCATGCCCTTAGGTTCTTGGAAGATTGTTGTTGGAAATCTAGAACTCTTTATAAGGTTGATAGCATTATTGTTTTTCACTACTGTTATTTCTTTATTTGCTTCGAACAAGTCATTTTTTCTTACAAACGTTAAAAGATAACTTGGATCATTATTTAACTGACTATGGTAACTATTAATAGCCTGATACTCCAGTTGTTCATCTGAAGCACTGATCGGAAACACTAACCATTTGTCGTAATTTGTCATGAAATAGGGAGGTAGAATATATGCTTCTGGAAAATAGCCACGAGGAAATGGCCATACAGCAGAAACATGGACTAAATATGTATACATTCGACCATTATAGTTTAATTTATTGGTTGCATATTCAACAAATGAACTTGTACCCCAGTGGTCAGGATTTGAATCCTCAGGATTGGGATAAATAATCACAGTAGGTTTGAAATTGGTGATAACCGTTTCAAAATTCTGTTCAAGCGAAACTCCGTTGTATGGTGCATCCCTTTGATATGCAAAATTTGAGGTGTGACCGCCGTTGATATCTATGGGTTTATCCCAATTTTCATTGAAAAGAGAATCAACTCCCTGAGTATACTCAAAAAATGTGATGTTACTTGATGGAAGACCCAATTTACTGGTTGCATTAAGACTCTCATGATATCTTGTCACACCAAGCGAACCACTACCACCATTGGCAACAACCACCACATATATAGGAATATTATGTTCTAAACAGTATCTTATAACTCCCGCACCCCCAATGGTCTCATCATCGGGATGAGGTGCCACTATAAGTACCCTATCTGAGGATGTTAAATTGATGCCATGATTATATTTAATATCATTATTAGAAGTGTAAGCATAGGCACATATTCCAAATATTAGCAAAAGAACTGCAGCTATGAATATTATCTTTATTTTCATTATTTTCATCCGAAATATCTTGTAACGATTAATACATTTATTTTAACATATTTAAATTTTGAGTAATCCAAGATAAAACATCTGAAATCTCCAGTTATTTTGGTGTGATCATTATCTTTGATAATATATATCTAAATTTTGTTCATTTAGCCCATAATTTATTTGAATTTTAAATTCTTAAAACAACAGAATTTAAAAAATAATTGAAATAAGTTTTAGATTCAAATTTTTAAAATTTATATTGAATCCTCACCCCTTTTAATCACCTGTATTCTGTTTACTTAAACTCTGGTAATATTTATCAACATTGGAAGTTGTAGTAACATAATTATAATCCAATTGACCAGTATTGTAAAGAGTTTGTAATTCTGATGAATGTGATAATTCGAACTCCCAGTATGGACTGTGTAAATATGGGAAAATCAATCCATATATCATATAGGTATAAGCAGGGATTAATCCATAGGTGTTTGTCATTATCTGGAAGTAGAGTGGGAATCCACATCCCGGATCTATGAGTGGGCTATCAGTTCTAACAGTTCCATGCCAAACTACTGGAAGTGGTCCTGTTTGTCCGTGTTCTTTTGCAAGAGTTTCCACATGATTCATCATTGAAGTGTAGTTATTGTAAACCACTCCATCTGACATATATTTGTATCTGTCGTCCGGAACACCGAATAACGCAACTTTAAAGGAATCTAGGAAATTTGTCTGGAGCAGACTTTTAGAGCCTCCACCCTGGGTGTCAATATACGCTACCTCGATAATATACACCCCATTCTGACCCGTTGAGCTGGTTGTGTTTATGGGTTGTTCAAAACTTCTATAGTTCGAACTTCCAGCAAAATGTACAACAAGGGCACATGGAGATCCCCTTTCCTGAGCATACTGTGCTAAAAGCTCGGAATGAACATTCCCAGGATACATATCCGGATTTAATATTTTGACAAAGGATAATCTTCCTAATGGCATTATTGGACCACTGGAAACTGTTACATAGGTATAACCTACTACTATGGCTATAATTGATAATGCAACCAATGCCCATACTGTTTTACTCATAATTTTCACCAATAATTAATAATATATTCTTTTTTTTCTAAATTTTGTTTGAAATTAATATAATTCCATAATTCTTTTTTTAATAGAAATTTAAAATACTGCTAAATTGAAATCCATTTTTTTTTTACTGTAAAAATCAGAAATTTATAACAATTTCAATAATTTTTGTTTTATTATTTTAATAAAGTCTTAATATATTAAATATCTATTCCCGAATTAGACCCAAATCATAAAAATTTCTTTATCTGATCAATAATTTTTTAAATATCCTAAGATAGAAACCGGTTTTAGGGTATTATCTTGGAAAATGTTTAATTTTAATCATATAACTCTGTTAAGAATGTGTCTAATCTATTATTGGCCCCGGATGTTATTGGTTGTTCGTGTCCAGTTAATATCACACCCATATCTAAATTTCTCAACTTTTCAATCGATTTTTTGTAATTTTCAGGTTCATGAACAACTCTAGGGCCTTCAATTTTATCATTTGAATACATTAAGTTATCTCCTACAAATAGGACCTTATTAATAGGATTATACAGACAAATACTTCCAGATGTATGTCCTGGTGTGTGTATCACCCGATAATCACCTATTTGATCTCCATCCTCCAGGAGTATATCTGCTTTAACTGGTCGACTCCGGTATATAATTTTCATAAACATTACAATGGGTATCATAAACAGAGAGCCGTGTTGAGTTTTTTCTCCGGAAATATAATCGGCATCGGCGCTGTGAATTGCTACCTTAGCCCCTGTAATTTTTTTAAGTTTATCAAGGATTCCAGTGTGGTCAAAGTGATGATGTGTTACAACTATAGTTTTTATATCCTGAGGGTCACGCTCTAAATCATTTTTAATATAATCAATTATTTCACCGGATTTACCGGGCATCCCAGTATCAACCAGTAATAGTTCGTTGTTGAAACAATGTAACAATTTGAAACCCCACTAAACTGATGTATCCCCTTTGTAACTTCCATATTATCACTCTGTAATTTATATCTTGATCTTTATTTTCTATTCCCAATTCATGTAAAAACTTATTTAACGGTTTTCTAGGGCTTTAATAAATTTTGTTGTTTCTTCATCCATGAAAATTGTTTGATTGTAATAATCTTTTATTATTTTAAGTTCATCTACAAATTTCTCGTTGTTTCCATATTTTTGGATGATCTCTGGTAATTTTTTTAAGGGCGGTTTAAGACTTTGATGGTAGAGCTTTTTTTGGAGTTCGATAAAAAATGAGGTAATATCTTGGTCCATTTCAACATAGATCTTTCTCGATTTTGGTTTCTTAAACTTCTTAACCATCTGCCTGTCTTCCATCCATTTAATTGTGGTACTTAGGTTCGATAAGCTGTATCCAGTAATTTCGGCAAGTTCTCCCAATGATATCTCTTCTTTTTCACTTTGAAGTATCGATATTAATCGGCTTGGTAGATCATCTAAACCAACAGCCTTGCATGAGTCGTAAACTATTTCTCTGAATTCGTGTTTTGGTGTATCTTTTGTTTTCATATTTTATCGGTTAAATTATCTGAAGTAGGTGTATACGTTAGGGTTTCTTTCGGGTGCCTTTGGATTTTCTCTTATTTTATAGCCTAAAGACACTCCAAAATGGACTTTATGGTCTTTTGGAATCTTGAATTTTTTCTTGTTCTCGGGGTTTATGAAGTAGAATCTTGCAAAACCAATCCAACAGGACCCAATATCCATGCTCTCAGCTGCAAGTAGCATGTTCTGGACTGCAGCTGCACAATCAACTATAGGAGTGGTGGCATCATCTCTTCCAGATACTATCAAAACTGTGGGTGCTCGGTGGAAGATGTTAAAATCTTTCAGTGAACCGAGTCTGGATATCCATTCCACTTCCATTCGTTTCATTGCCTCTTTAGCACCATCGTTGATTTCATTTATGAGTTCTTGATTTTGGACAATTATAAAATGCCATGGTTGGTCGTTATGGCCTGTAGGAGCATATATGGCAGTTTCAAGGATTTTTTCCAGTTCTTCATCTTTAATCTGTTCTGGACTGTACTTACGTACGCTTCTTCGATTTTTTATGGTTTCAATTGTTTGGTTCATAATCTTCCCCACTTTTTGAACTTTCAGTACTTTCTAAAAGTTTAACTATTAATTATTGTTTGATAGGTTATAAGTATTTTGCACACTCAGAATTTTAATTCAAATTTTTGAGAATTTCTATTAACCTCATTTGGTAATGGGTATGATTATTTTTCAATATTTTCATATTTTACTAAACAGTTTCNNTAGAGGTTTATAGAAATTCTCTTTTATATAAAAAAAATAATGCCCATACTCGTCCATGAAATGATTATCTAAGTTAAAATTGATAATATCCTATTTAATCCATTTTATAAAGAAATTAGACGAATTTAATCCAAAAAGTGATAAAAATATTAAAGTTAATAAATTTTATATAAATTAAACACAATATATAATATAATGAACTTAAGGCAGTTCGGAAAAAGAAAACTTGATTTTGAAAGACTCGAAGAAATAAATGCTATTTTAGCTAAATACGAATTTATTGATGTTTTAAAAAAAACTGGCCTTAAAAAGAGTTTTAGAAGAATTAGATGCCTCTGCTCCCGAAAGAATCCTCCTTGTTTTCGAAGAATTAAGAACAACCTTTATTAAATTTGGACAGATATTAAGCACGCGCCCAGATATCGTTGTGACGATATTGCAAACGAACTTGCAAAATTACAAGATGCAGTACCACAAGACAGCTTTGAATCGATTAAAAAAGAGATCGAAGAATAGCTAGACCATTCCCTAAGTGAAATATTTCTAGAATTTAGCGAAGTACCAGTTGCATCTGCTTCAATCGCCCAGGTTCATCAAGCAACACTCCATGATGGAACTCTTGTAGCAGTTAAAGTTCAGCGACCCAATATCATCGAACAAATAAAGAAAGACATAACCATTATGAGATACCTTGGTGGTTTATTAGAAAGAAGAGTCTCGGATTTTAGATATTATAATGTTTCAGGTGTTATTGATGAATTTGAAAGAGCAATAGTAAAGGAATTAGATTTTGAATTAGAAACACATAACATGGAGAAATTTAGATCCTATTTTGAAAATAACAGTAAAATATGCACACCAAAGAACTTTGAAGAATACTCTACAATGAGAGTTCTGACCATGGACTTCATTGATGGTGTTAAAATTACAGAGATGCAAGATGCTAATATTAGGGCAGATGGAAAAAGTATAGCAAGGATAGGTGCACAGTGTTATTTCGAACAGATATTCAAGTACGGGTTCTTTCATGGAGACCCACACCCTGGAAATCTGTTGATAAAAGATAATAACACACTTTGTTTCATTGATTTTGGAATTATGGGCCATTTAGATATGGATTTTGTAAATAACCTAGCAGAATTATTTACATATATTGTTGATTACGATCTAAACGGAGTAATCAACCAGTTACTGTATATGGAAATTATAAACGACAATGTAGATATTAAAAGTCTGAAATATGATTTAATGGACATTATAGACCAGTCTTACGGTGCAGATATTAAAGATTTAGGCGGTTTTATAAATGAGTTCTCAACCCCAGATCTGATGGAAAAATATAAAATAGAGCTTCCTAAAGATTTTATATTGCTTGGAAAGGTATTGGGCTTTTTAGAGGAACTTGGAAGAAGTTTGGATCCGAATTTTAATACTATAGAAGTAACTGAACCCCTGATAAAGAAATTATTGGCCAAACGTCTAAATCCAATGAATATATTGAATTATAAAACACAGTATCTTTTTGAATTACAACATATAGGTAAAGATCTTCCCAGAACAATAAGTCAAACCCTTCTTAAAGCTAAGAAGGGTCAGATAGGTATTGATTTAACTCTTAACAGTTTGGATGAGTTTTCATCCAATTTAGATAAGATGGTTGATAGAATTTCTGTTGCATTAATAATAGCGTCCCTAGTTGTTGGTTCGGCTTTAATAATACAATCTGGTCGTGGAATTCCAAGTCCTGAATTAGGTTTTTCAACAATTGGAACTGTTATCTTCTTAATAGCCTCACTACTGGCTTTAATTCTAATAGTTATTATTGTAAGGAGAAATTAATGTTTTCAGATCTAACCCCTAATAAATCTATTTAAATAATTTTTTTAAATTTCAAATTATCTTGGCCGAAAATATTATAGTTTGTAAAACATATAATATAACTAATTGAAATAGGATGCTATGAGGTGTAATAAAATGGAAAAAAGAGATCATATTTTAGATATGAAAGACTTCATTCAAAAGATGATGGATGATACCGCTGAAACTTTAGAAGGAATGCGCAGTGATATTGAAACAAAAATCATTGATTACACATTTGTGCCAGGTAGAGACATAATAGAAACAGATGACAACATTATTGTACATATAGCCCTTCCGGGTTTAAAACGTGAAGATATAACCCTGGATATATCTGAGAAGTATCTCAAAATTCAAGCCAAATTTGACACCGAAGAAGATATACATGGAGCATATGTTACTTTAACCGATAAAAAAACAGGAGTAATTAAAAGAGCAATAAAACTTCCTAAAAAAGTTATACCAATTGAAGCGACTGCTAAATTTGATAATGGTATATTAAAAGTTGTAATACCAAAATTAGAAAAAGAGGAAAAGTTCAGGGTGGAGATTAAGTAAATTTAAATTTCTATTTCTTTTTTTAACCCATTTTTTTATTAAATGATTGAATTATTGCAGGATAAGATACTCATTGTATCTGAATCTATACATTTAATTTCCTGTATCCACTTTACTACTCCCCCATATTTAAATAAAAATAAGATGGGGTAAATATTACTCACACACCCACTGTTTTTTATGATTTATATTAAATCAACCTAACGATTTTACCGGTTAGTAGGTATTTTAAGTATATTAGTAGTGTTTTGGGATGCATCCATATGTGTCCAGACAATTAATGTACGAGAGATGTTAGGTACATAATTTTGTGTAGTATTCACTATCTGAGCGAGTAATACTGATGCAAGGTTCTTGTAGTAGATCGTTGAAATTCCAGATGGATTTAACTGCATCCAAGCAATTCTTGTGCCATCAATAGTTGGGAAGTACATATTTGTTGTTGAGGATATTATTTTAGTAACGTGTCCAGTTGCAACATCCTTAGTGTATATTGCTGACAGACCCGCTGCATTCATCTCGGTCCAAACCACACGTGTATCACTTATAGCCGGGTATAGTTGTTCATTCGATGATGAGCTTACCCTGCCTACATATCCCGATGCATAGTTTTTCTCGTATACGTTTGAAAGTCCAGTTTTTTATTGATCTCCTGCATCCAGACCACCCGTGTACCGGAAATATCTGGATAAGCTTGATTATAGGAAGATGAATACACCTTACCAACATAACCCGTCTCAAGGTTTTTCATATATATTGCAGTGTATGAGTTCAGATTTCCTTGCATCCAAACCACCCTTGGACCTGAAATTTTTGCCATGGTCTGGTTTTGGGATGATGCAAGCACCTTACCATACACCCCAGATGCCAGATTCTTAAAGTATATTGCAGAATGATCATTTGAATCTATCTGCTCCCATACTACATGTATACAATTGGAAAACTGTTCTCAAATCGATAATATAACTGCAAAGCCTGGTGAAATTGTGACAGTAACAGCTAAACTAACCAAAGGCATCACCGGGGAACCATTAGCCAATAACGAAGTTGATTTTAATGATTACAATTCGGATTTTATTGGTTCAAACATGACCAACAGTTATGGAGAAGCACAAATTAAATATCAAGTACCGTTACAAGCAAAAACCTACAGGGTTTCAGCACATTTTAATGCAGAAAAAGAGTACAGTTGTAGTGATATTGCAGCATATATTGTTGTAGCAGATAACACATTTATCTACAATTTGAATATTCTCAACAACCCAAATATTTAGAGTTCTAAAAATATTAAAACCATTTATTTTAGATCAAATTTTTCAAGAGAATACTAAAGGTGTAACAAGGATTTAAAAATTTATTAACAAAATTAATCAGAAGATGGAGTTAAAATAAATGTTATTCAAACTTAAAAATGAATTTGACAGGAAATATAATGAGATATTACAGATTAACGACGATCTTTCAAGCCCAGAATATAATAAAGTTTACAATGAAATATTCAAACTAAATATTAAGATGATGAAACAGCTAATTAAATTGAGGAAGGAATGTCATCACACAGAACCAAAAATATGAGCTGGATAATATGGTAAAAAAGAAATTCTAATCCGTGGCATATTAGTTAAAAAAAGAAAAAAATAGATTGGATGTTTAACTGAGTTTAAAGCTGCTGATTATGATATCAAAGTTGGTTTTTACACTGTTAAAATCTTTAGGAGTAGCACTTAAATACAAAGAGTAGGTTTTATTGTTTTTGACTATGTCTATTTCTTGACTTTCTATTGTTCCATGATACATTTGCTTATTATTAATCATAAATAATGTATCACGCGCTCGGATACCGTTTAATGTAATCATTTTCTTTGAAAGTACTTTAAAACCACTTCATTGCTTCAGCATCTAACATACCAGTAGGATTTGGCATTATCTGTATCATAGCCTGTGGTGCATCTTGACCAACATCCTTAGGATTTATTACAAAGATGAGATTTATTCCATCTTGAGTTTGTGCTTCTGTAACCCATGTAGCCGGGTAATTGAAAGTTACACCATATGCAGAAACAGTTTTTGTTGTTATAATTGTTGTGAATTTAGTTGAACATACTTTTAATCCATTTCCAGCCAGATCTTTTATACTGTTTGAGTGGAATATTATGGTGTACTGTGTTCCATGTGCTAATAGCGATGTTGGTGTTATATTTAATGTACTGCCTGTTATGGTTGATGTAAATGGTATTGCCGTTCCCTTACTATTTATAAATTGTATCCCCGAGCTATTCCCATATTGAATAGATCTGTTGAATTTGATCTGTATAACCTTACTGGTTGGAATGTTAACTGCATTGTTAATCAGGATTTGAACTTATCACAACTGGCCGTTTGATAGTTGTGAAATTGGTTGAGTATATTGTCATTCCAATTCCAGAAAGATCTCTGATACTGTTTCCATGTAAAATAACAGTATAACTTTCTCCGTATGCAAGGGTAGAATGAGCTATAGAAAGTACATTACCGTTTACAGTTGTAGCAAATGGTATACTAACTCCTTTGTCAGTTTTAAATTCAATCCATGGATTTGATCCTAATTTAATAGGTTCTGTGAATTTGACATTAATGGTCTTATTTGTTGGAACATTCACTGCGTTTAGTGCAGGATCTGTTGAATTTACTTTTGGACGTGTAACATTAATTTTAACCTGATTTATGTTCTGATTAATAACATTAGATGAAACTAATGTTGCAGCACCTCCAGAACTACCTGATGATCCATTTGTGCCAATAGTAGTCACAGATGTAGCTGAAACATTACCTAGTCCAGATGAAAAAATAATGAATAGACCAAATATTACCAGTGCAAACATTAGCATATTATTACTTTTAATCTTCGATTCTTTAATAAAAGCCTTATTTCGTATTAAAATATCCCCAAACACCCTAAAATGTTTTTTTAATCTATTTATATAGTGTATTTAGTTAGTATATTCATGTTATCTAAGATTCAGTTATTAAAATTGCTATACTTAAATCTTGTTAAATCCTAAGTGTTATCACAGAAACATCATGGGAATTCATAACTTAAATGCATCATTAATTTTTAGGATCATAAAAAAAAGTATTTTAGGGATTTGTATTACTAACTATCCATTAATACTGTCTTTGATTTGATAATAAATGGAAATTTGAACCAGTTATGATGATCTGAATAAATATATATTGTATAAATTTTATAGTACCAAAGGTTAGAAGGGGATTATTTAATAAAATAAACTATTATAAAGTGTATTAGCATTGATTTAACCCAAAAATTATCTCAATAAAAAAAAAATCGTAGTACATAAAAAAAGTATAATTACTCCTTTTCTCCACAACAATTTACAGGAAGAAAAGGATTATTTCTTGAGCAATAACTTCAGGGTCTCGTGTGTTCTGGGGTGAGTCATGATCCAGGTCTTTAAGTTCCACACGATTAACATTTGGTAATACCTTTTTAAGCGCATCTAAACTGTGTTTTAAGAATATTGAACTCTTGGTACCCCCAATTAATAAAACATCTGCAGATACTTCTTTATAATTGTTGAGTTTTCCCTCTGTTTCGTTTACAAGTATGTTATCGTAGTGCCTTGTAGGCAACAGATCCTCGAGTAACACATCATCCTCTTTGACATACTTACTATCTGATCTCAATATCATCCTGAAAATCAGTTTCCATACAAAACGTGGCAGATAATATATGGGTGATGGTGGTTTTTCTTCAGGATTTACTTTAGTTATTACATCCAAGCCCGTAACCATTGCTGAAGTCAATTTACCTTCTGCTATCTCCTGATCAACGCGCTGATTTATCTCATTAAATTTATCCATCTCATATTTATTAACATATATCAGAGGTTCGTATAATGCAATCTTATGGATACCCTTTAATTTAAGGGATGATTGTAGTATGATTAAAGCACCCGACGAGGCACCAAACAGGAAATGTGCATCTGTTTTTTTAAGTAAAGCATCCATGTCTTCAACTTCTTTTTCCAAACTATAATTATCCCCAAATGGTCCACTTAATCCACGTCCCCGTCTATCAGGAATATATACTGTAAATACGTCGGCTAAAGCATTAGCAAGTCCCATAAAATGTTGTGATGCACCTATATCTCCATGCATCAGAATAAGACCCGGACCACTACCCATCTGCCTGTAACCAATAATAGTTCCATCTTTGGAGGTTACTGTACTCTTGGTGTATAATCTGTTCGTGAAAAATTTACGTACAACCATTGATACTTCTTCAGGGTTTCCATTATCTTGTGCAGAGTTATGATTGAGTTCTTCAAGTTCTACGAGATTCAAATTTGGTAATATTTCATTCAAGGTGTGGACACTGTCTTTTAATAGATTTGAGGGTTTACTTCCACAGAGCAATAACACTTCTGCTGATATATCTTTGAAACTGTCAAGTTTCCCCTTTGTCTCATTTAACAGTTGAGCATCAAATTTAAGTGTTAGCATAAGGTCTTTAACCTTTAAACCGTCATTTTTAACCCTTATACCATCTATTTTCAATATTAGACCGAAAATCATTTTCGTTAAAGAATCTGGTAATTTGTAAAGTAATGATGGCTGATTATCTATAAAATCGGATATGTTTATCAAAGCATCTGCATTTTTACCTTCTGATATTTCATCATCAAAGTTCTTGACAGCAGTGTTAAATTGGTGCATATCAGAATCGTTAACATATACGAGTGGTTCATGAAGAGCAATTTTGTGGACAGATGGTAAAGTAAGTGTGGATTGTAGTATTATAGTAGCACCGGTAGAATCTCCGAAGAAAAATTCTGCACCTGTTTTAGTGATTAATGCATCTAAATCTTCAACTTCCCTTTCTAATCCGTAATTATTGCCAAATGGGCCGCTTAAACCACGACCACGCCTGTCTGGCATATAGACTGTGAATTTTTTTGAAAGTTCTGAGCCAAGCTTCATAAAGTTCTGGGAAGAACTTAATGGCCCATGTACCAGAATAAAACCAGGACCCTCGCCCATTTGACGATAACTAATTTTAGTCCCGTCTTTAGAAACTACAGAGCCATCTATGTACATTCTTGTATTGCTCATATTATATCCCCTTACATTTTTAAAATAATTCAAATTTAACAATATATTCTGATGGATAAGATGATTATTTATAAAAAATTCTATAAAAAATATAAACTACTCGATTGAGAAAATTTTATTATACTTTCATTGTTAATCTGTATGGATATAATTAGCTACCATATTGTAACTTAATGTATTCTAACCCAACATTATCTTATAATCTTGGGATAAAATTAGGATGTTTTAATTGGTATAAATAAATTTCTTATCAATACAATTATTTTACAGGGAAATTATAATTTTTTCGATCATACCAATTAGAATGTTCTGATGTTTTATATCCGAGGATTTATAGTCTTATTTCATAGAAATCCGGTTAGATTTTAAAGTTTATGATATGGATTAAGATGATTACATAATTTAAAATTTAAATAAAAATAATATAAAAAAAAATAAAAAATAAAAAAAGTATTTAAACTCTTTTTATCATCTAACTCGTATCTAAAGGAATTTCTTTTAAAAGTATGGGTGATGAACTGGTTCTAACTTCTTTGTAGGTTCCTGTATCATACCCTTCATTTATAAAATCCTTTGGATCGTGCCTGGTGCTAATATTAATTTTTCCAGTGTAGGACACAGTTTTATTATCTATTTTTTCTGTTCCCTTTGATGTGCCTGTAGTAACCAGTCCAGTTTCTGTTCCCTTTGAATTTCGAATGAATACTTGTGATATTACACTGGTTCTAGTATTTCCATTAGAGTATAAAGTACTGGTTGTATCAACATGTTTTACATCTCGATACTCCCCATTATACATCTTATAGGAATATAAAATCGTACTTTTACATTTTGCATATAATATTCCATTTAAATAGTAATTAACATTTGATACAGCATTATTTACTATTTTCTGGCCATGTACATTGTAAATAGGTAGAGTTCCGGTTCCAGAAAATGTTAACTTACCATCTTTACCATTCATCTTCATTGTGCCGCCTTTAGTGCCAAAGACAGTGTTAGCATTTGCAGTAGAACCATCTAAACTAGAAAGTCTAATAATCATGGTTTTTAAAACACCATTATATACATTCATTGTAGCATAGGTGTTTACTCCCCTATTATCATGACCTGTAACCCTTAAAGTTGTATATTGTCCATATCCATATGTACCATCTTTAACTGTTGATGATATCGAAGTTTTTAAAGTGGATTGAACATTACTAGGTGTTATTGTAATGTTTTTCCCATCAGACGAAAAATTGACTGTGGTTGCTGCAGAAACTGCACCGCATAAAATAATAGAAAACAAAAATGTACAAATAATAATCTTACTCTTATTCTCAAAATTCATTATTAAACCCCGCCCCCCATATAATTTAGTTAAATCGAGTAATAATGATTCAAGATTACATATTCATTATATTTATCTATAGGAAACTCATAGAAACACCCAAACCTTAAATCAAGATAATGAACAGATCCAGAGTATTACCATTAATCACATGATACTTGTATACTAATTGGATGATATAATTGAGATTTGGGGATACTTATTAAAAAATTGAATATTTTATATAAAAGAAATTTTACTAAGAGATATGGAAATGAAATACTAAAAAGAAGGAGTATTTAAACCAGAATATATTGAATTAGTTTTTAATGGATATTTTAACCTTTACGGAATCTTCCAAAAAATCCCTTCTTTTTATATTCTATAATATTTTCGTTCAGGTACGTTGATTGTTCGTTAATGTTCTCATCCATCTTATCTATTCGCTGCATCATCTTTTCAAACGATTCTTTATAATCATCTGCATGGATTATTACAACTATATCATCTGGTTTTAGAGTTTCCATTGATTCTAATGTTTGGATAGTATTTGAATCCTTAACTATCCCGGTTGTGGACCTTAAATTTCTTTTTTTATTGCTCATTATATTCACTATTTAGGGTTATAAAATTATATTATCTGGTTAATCATTCTTTAGGGATTTCCTTAATATTTCCAATTTTTAAAAATTGGAATTAATAATATTTTGTTTTAGTCTGATTGGAACTCATCAGGTATTTTTACATTAGCATTTCCAGCAGAGCAGTGAGGTATAGCCGATATTAAATTATTTATTCGCTCGTAGGGTACTGATAAAAACATGATGTCCGGGTCAAAATCTTGATGATGTCTTGCTGTCCAATCACCGGTCGATAAGTTGGTACATCCTGACATTATGGTATATGATATTGCTGTGTGACAAAGTGCACCAATAAGTTGCTGTTTTGGAGATAATCCATCCCAATATGTATCTAAAGCTATGAGACGACATGCTTGTTCGGGATTACACTGGAATAATATCATATCGGGACGCATCTCAGCTTCACCTAAGGGGCATATTAAAATTCTGTCAGATAATCCTGTTGGTGGTTCAACTGTTAACTTTTGCATTCTTTCAAATGAAACTATTGTTCCAGTTAGTTTCTCGCCCTTTGTAAGAAATTTTTGTAACCTTCTTTTCTGTTGTCTTGAAGTAACCTCTGTAAATCCACAGTATTTACTTCCACCAGGACACGTTGAAACAGCCTCATCAATTACAAAACTCTCACCTTTTGCAGCCAATTTTAAAGCCTTGCAGATAGATGTTTTTTCATATTTTCCAATAGATATTTCATCGTTAGTAAATGTAATTGCTAAGGGCTCGTACTTCAATCCAAAAGTTGCTTTAAATATTTCTGATTCATTCTCAAAGTCCATATTTACCACATCTCCAAAATAACTTGTTATAAATTATCTATTTATTCCGATCTTAATAAGGTTATTTTTAATTCAAACAGAACTAATAATTTGTTATCATGCCTTTTTTGAGTAATACAAGTTCTAGAAAATACCATATTCCAATTTTTAGAACAATTTTAGTTACCATACGACTGTTTTAAAGTTTTTATATCGATTTTTTTCATTTTTAGCATCGCTTCTGTTACTCTTTTAACCTTCTCAGGATCAGAGTCATTCAGCATTTCAACAAGTAATGTGGGAACAATTTGCCATGAAACACCATATTTATCCTTAAGCCATCCACATGGTTGTTCTTCACCGGCTTCAGTAAGTTTTTCCCAATAATAATCTACTTCGTCCTGTGATGTGCATTTTACATAGAATGATATGGCTTCGGTAAATTTGAACATTGGACCGCCATTTAATGCTGTGAATTCCTGACCTTCAAGCTCAAAAGTTACTGTCATTACATTATCCATAGGCCCTGGTCCTGCTTCACCATAATATGTAATATTTATAATACTGGAGTTGTTAAAGATGTTAATATAGTAATTCACTGCCTCTTCAGCCTGATTTTCAAACCATAAAAATGGGATTATTTTTTGGCTTAATTCTACCATACAATACTTCCCCCAAAATTAGTTTTAAATATATTAGTTGATAATATGACTTTCAAAACTAATATTTTTTTCTGGTTGGATCAAACAATAATTTTTTAAGATATTTGCAATTTGTCCAATAAAATAATTATTTATAATCCCCATATATCATGATTCTGTGTATTACATCATATTTTTAATTCAAAGACAATAAGCCCCGAAAATTTTAGTGATTGTGGTGTTTGGATAGGATATTTTGTTTTGTTTGTTGGAGATTAAAATTGAAATTTATTAACATGATATATAATTATAATATTGCCCTAACAATAACGGACTATATCCATTATTCTACTATGTATTTGATTTATTTTACCATAAGATTGATTAAATTTATATGTTTGTTAATATAGATAATATAATATGGAATTGGGTTTTATCTCCACTTAAATCCATTTCATTGGTTGATTCAATATACTGTTGGGGCAGTTAATCTAATTGTCTTCGATCACTTCTATAATATGATTCCATTTAAAAATACGGAGAAGTGTTCATACATGAAACTAAGAAAACCCTCAGATATCCATTGGGATACAGAGGATATTTTAAATGAGGAAAGATTGTTTAATCCAGACGATTTAGAACAAAAACTCGAACAGATTGAAACTAAATTTAAAAAATTTAAGGGAATGATATTTTATGAGATTCAGAAAAGCCTCAGAAATAGAAATAAAATCAAAAGATCTCTTAAAAGAAGTAAGTAAATGTAAACCTGAAGAATTAGAAGGTCTACTTAGACAGATTGAAACTAAAATTGAACAATCAGAAAGTAGAGAGGGAGATCTTTTAATGGCAAAAACCATGATAACAAGTCGAATGGCATCGATGAGAAACAAAAATGTTTAGTACACAATTTAAATTCTAAATTAGATATCGCCTATTGATGGTTTTAGAGTATTAATAATATTATAAATTTTAATTAATTGTTTTCCTTTTATCGAGTTAAATATCATATTATCTTTTTTTTAAAGCACAATGGGTATTGTGAAGTAAAATGTTGATCCCCTGCAGGGATTAGATATTGCCCAAATTTTTCCACCGTGTTCTTGTACTATCCTCTGTGAAATGGCTAAACCAATTCCAGACCCATCATATTGTTGTCTTCTATTTAAACGCTGAAATATAGTAAATATCCTTTCAAGGTGCTGTTTTTCCATTCCAATCCCATTATCTTCAACAACAAAGACATATTCGTTATCTTCCTTTTTTACAGATATATGTACCTTAGGATCCTCATTGCCATGAAATTTAATGCTGTTTCCTATCAGATTCTGGAATAGCTGAACCATCTGATATTCGTTTGCATAGATTATTGGCAAGGAATCATAGGTCACATCTGCATTATTATCGTAAATTAACATTTTTAAGTTTAATAAAACTTGTTCTACAATTCCTTCACTGTGTAAATACTTTAATTCACTTTCTTGTGTTCCAATTTTAGAAAATTCTAAAAGATCACTCAGCATCATATCAAGTCTTTTAGCACCTTCAACAGCATAATTAATAAAATCGTGTGCATCTTCATCTAGATCATTATCATATCTTTTCTTTAAAAGTTGCAGAAAACTTGTTATCATACGAAGTGGTTCTCTAAGATCATGGGATGATACATAGGCAAATTGTTCAATAGCCCTATTAGAAATCTCCAAATTATCAGTCAATTCTTCCAATAAAGTTTCAGCAGATTCAAGTTCATGCCTTTCAACATCCAACATTTGACTGATATTTTCGTTACGATCAATAAGTGCATCCTCGGCCTTTTTTGAAGTGTTATATCTTGTATAATGGAACACAACACATTTTCATCTTTATGTCCAATAAATCCACTTTGAACATCCACATTACGGATTTTCCCATTAGATAATCGATGTTTTAATATCAGACGATTTTTTTTGCTAGAACCCACCGCACTCATCTCTTCTAAAGCATCATCTGAAACATTAATATCTCCAATTTTCATTTTAAGCAATTAATCAGGGTTATAACCATAGAATTTACTTGCAGCCGGATTTGCATCGATAATATTTCCATTTGATATGTCAACAATGATCATAACAGCAGGATTGTTGATAAAAATTTCACGATAACGCTCTTCACTATCTATTAAAGCTTTTTCAGTATTTTTAAACTCTGTTATGTCTGTTACAGATATTTTAAATTCTTTGAAATATCCATTGTTGTCCTTTATACAGATAGCTTCTAAATGTGCATAAAATGAGTTTTTATCATATTTAAGGAGTTTAATCTCCATTATATGTTTACCATTTCTGCTTTTTTCAAATCCTAATAAATATTGGTGGAATTCATTACGATAGTCGGGTGCAATATATCTAATAAAAGCAGTTTTATAAAGATCTCGTCTTCCAACACCTAAAAGTGAAGCTCCAGATAAATTAACTTCTAAAATAATTCCATCACTATCAATGGTAAAATAGCCATCTGGGGCAAAGTTGTATAAATCGAAATATTTACGATTAGAATCTTCTAATTTAATCTATGATTCCCTTAGCTCTTCATTCTGGATCTCTAATTCGATTTGATGAACACGTAACTCATGAATGAGTTCATCATCGTTAAGAGACTTTTCTTTGGATAGAATAAACTGATTATCAAGTATTTTTTCAGCTTTTTCTCGCAAATTATCTTTATTATCCTTTGAGCCCATTTAAACACATACTTAATAATATTAATGTAATATTTTATATGTTGTTCATCAAATAATAAATCTATTATTTTCTAAAATAGTATAGGACTTAAGTAAGATATTAAGTTGAAACTTATTCAATTTTGAGGTTCACCTTTTTACAGGTAATTCCAATATCCCTTCGTCATATTTATTATATAATTCTGATTTTAATACCATGAATCCACATTTAAGATATTTATCGGAACTTTTATCTTCGATCATGGTTCTCTGATCGTTAGCATGTATTAATTCACTCATTTTATCACCGTATTTAGAACCTTTAATTCATAAGTTGTCAGTCATTCAGTTCATTAAATTTGATTTTAAGGTCGTATTATAAATTTAAGATTAATAACGTTTATTTTATAAATTTAAATTATCTGTAATCTGATCTTTTTTTTATTTTTTTATAATTCGCTAAATAAAGTTATTATATAGCATTCTGATTGTAGTTTAATGATTTTATTTAAAATTAATTGATTCTGTTAAAAAATAGGATTATATTCTTGTATTGGGTACGATTTTATCCCCAATACATTTGTCAACAGAGTTTTATCTTTTGACGATAGTATTTAAGTACTATTATTTGCCTGTTGATCTTTTAGATGGTGTTCTTTCATCTTTTTTCCTTAGAAGTTCGGTAATTATGGCCGAGTTATCTTGAAATTCCAATGAATCGCCACATTTAGGGCATGTAAAGTTATTTTCTGTTGCTTCTTCAAATTTGTATCTGTGACTTGAATTACAAGCAAAGAACATATTTTCTTCCTCATATTCAATTGATTTGTCTATTTCTTCGGAGAACTTGTCATATTTTTCATTTATTATATCAGATACCTTTTCTTGATCAAAGTTCCAGCTGTAAATGAACTTGTGAGTTTCAGGATCATTACTCCTCTTGTAAGTAGCTATTCCTGCATCATATAATTTATATAAAACTTTTCTTACTGTATTCAACTTTATTCCAGTTTCTTCTGCAATTTCCAAGTCATTTGTTTTACCCTTTAATATACATTCAATGATAGGAAAACTGCTTTTCTCATCATCTGTAATATCCAATAAAATTTCTTGTACATTTGGATCGTTTAACAAATTCTTCCCCCTATATATTATTTCTACAAAGTATTTCATATTGAAATGTAAATGTTTATGATAATATGCCCTAAATTTATTTATAATTTAATCAAACTATATATTAAATTGTCTATTGCGGTTTTATGTAATGCAAAATTTTTATTAAAAAAAATTATTTTTTAACATACAATTTTGACTAATCGGATGTCACAGAATATTCTTGCCTTCATCATAGTAGAAAAAGTACTTATTATATCCATTTAACAACTCAATATTACTATTCAAATCTATATCTCGGTCTTGTAAGTTTATTGCCAATTAATATCTCCTTTTATTTACAAAAAAATTATTCAACGGGATTTAAGTTTATTTTAAAGTTTTTTGGACCGGCAACTTAGATCATTATCAATGGTTGTAGAATTTGTTATAAGAACAGTTTTGCACAAGGCCAAATTTATTTACAGTTTGGTTCGAATGAATTTAGTAGATATATTTTATATTAGTTTATATTTATATATGATCCACTAACAACCTATAACATTATTATGCACCCTATTACAAATATAGTTTGTTATTTAATAGAACAATTTAAAATAAATATTTTTTAATTATTAAATAAATATTTTTGATTTTAGATAGTGTCATAAATCAGTTGGTTAGTCTACATCATGATAAACGTTTATGGATATTCCTAGTGGACTACCCATTAAAGTAAATCAAAAGTGTATATAATATGGGATTAAGTTTTATGTATCAGGAAATTGGTCGCTTGTAACGGGATATACAATAAATTGATGACTAATTCACGAATAAAATTCTATTATGGGATTAAAATGGATATGATTTTATTTTAAAACATTTTAATTAGGGCTTATTTAATTAAAACAAAATAAGTATTCATAGATAAAAATAATTCGGGAGATTAAAAAATGTTGGTACAATACTGAAGATTTTTATCTGTTGTAGTTTCATTTATTGTTATATTCATTAGATTGGTTATTTTTGTTAATTGGTGGAATTGTCGCTGTATTTTAGTTGTATATTATTATTGATAATGTAACGAATAGCCCGGGATGTAACAATTTTTTTTTTAGATATGGTGTTTGATTTGATCAAACATTTATCATATCTCTAAATGCTCTTAAATTCTAGTTCTCTTTTTTTATTTTTATATCGGATGTAGAGGTAGATATTTTTCGAGATCATAGTTGATATGCTAAGTATCAAAAATAGTGATAAAAGAAAGTTTGGATTCCATTCCCACTGGTTGAAAATGTTCTGACCATAAAACTTCACTAATATTATGGATATCCAAATACCAACAGAAAGAAATGAACCTTTAGTTAGCAATGAGCCATCATCTGTGATCTTAATTTTTATGTGGTGTGCAATTGCTAATCCTAACATTATTCCAACTAATCCTCCAGCTAGTAGTATGGAGTAGTTAGCACTGGCTGGTAATTCGATACTTACGAATATATATGTCACAAATAGCATAAAAGTCATTGTAATAATTGAATACCATAATCGGAACTTACGTTCGCGGAATTGAGACAATAACATTATTAAAATGAACACAATAATAATTATACTAGTTATTCCTAAGTTGATACCCATTATTTGCATAAATAACCTCTAAAATTAAATAACCTCTAAATTTTTTATTAACCTAAGATTAGTGTTATAGTATATTATAATTGTGATAAAAAATTATTTCAAAAATTTGTATTTTTAATTGCCCTTTAATTTTTGAGGCCAATTATATTTAAGTTATGTTCATCCCATGATATGGGCAGGTCATTGGACTTTTTTTAATCCGTTATAGATTTTGATTTGTGTATACAGTTTATATTGTTTATTGGGTTAAATTAATTCCATAACTATAGGATTTAAATATCATTTTTATAAATTCAATAACTTTATATATATAATAGTTCAATAGTGAACTATTTGGAAATGAATTATTTAATAATGAATCATATTGGATTTGATAACATGGAACGAAAAATGGATAAAATGATGGATTCTCTTTTAGGTTATTTACCCCTCTTCTATATGGAAATATTTAATCCTAAAGAGTTAAGAGATGAGCTACCCCGCAATTACATGGTCATAATAAATTCCAAATATTATGAAAATCAGCCAATTTCAGTTATGGCAGATAAATTGTCCATATCAAGATCCCATATGACAAGCCACATCGATCAACTTGTTAAAGATGGATTACTTAAAAAAGTACAGGATAACAAAGATAGGCGAATAATAAGAATTGTAACTACTCCAAAAGGAAGGGCAGTGAGGGATAAATATTTAGAAATTTTTGAAAAACATATTGAAGAAAAATTAGACCTTTTAAGTCCTGAAAAACTTGAAGAGCTTTACAAAAGTATAGATACCATACAAAATGTGGTTACAAAATTTTTATCAGCAAAAATATGAAATTGGTCTAAAATAGCTTGTTAAGATTTATTTGTTGAATAAAAAATTTGAATACAATTTTTTGTATTTAGAAAATTAACCAGTTAAAATTAAAATAAACCAGTTATATCTGCATATATTAAAATTTATATTAGGAGGAGATTTTAAATGGAAGCACAAAAATTATTTTATTATCTTAAATTCTTGAGCATAAGGTCTCTCTTTACAGGGGATAAAACTAAACGGGAAATACTCACGGTAATTCTAGTTTTAATCTCCATGCGATTGGCTATATACGTTGCAATGTCTGTGACTGGATTTCATCCAATGAACTATCTAAATCAGATATAAATTTATAATGGAACCCAAAAAATTAATTAAATTCCAACTAAAAATTTGACTGGGTTCATAAGATAGATATTACGTAAAAAAAATATTAAAATTTATTTTTATTCAATCTGTGCTATTGCACCTTGTATTACAGCTCTAAGAACCACTCCAGTCAATGGTATGGTACTTTGCCTACCATTTATTCTGAAATTTACAATTGTTTTATTAGTGCCCTTAAAATATTCAGTTTTCTGTTTATTTTCACGTTGTGATTCAATACCATCAGTATAGGATTCAATAGCCATTATTTTCCTTAAATCAATGTTGGTAGTTCTTTTAGAACCTATAAATATCAATCTTTTAGTTGTTAAAATTAAAGATCCCTTATCTATAGCCCTTATTTCTTCATGAGACTCACTTCTTGCGGAAGCTCCTCCTAATCTGAAAGATACTCCTTTAGCTACTCTTATAGTTGGGCCACCATAGGCTGCATGGGTTTGTCTAACGGTTCGTGGTTCTTGGAGTGTGATATTGTGCATTACAATAGATAAACTTTCATTTTTCTTTAAAATAACAGGAGATGTATTGCTGGAAGTTATGGTAATTTTTCCATTTTGTAGAGAAGTTAAAAACTGATTTGCATCATTTTCCTTCCGGACTATGAGTTGATGTTTTTCTTGTTCAATCTTTTCTTGATTAATTTTTTGCTGTTCAGCGTCTGAAATACCGCCATCACCAATCCTTGTCCATTCATCCTCTGTGAGGGTTTGATGCCCATATTTTATCCATAGCGGTTGGTTGGTGTCAGTTACTTCGGATAGTTTATATTTCAGTCCCTTCTTCTCGAATAATGCACCACAATTATTACATTCCAAGGTATTTTTAATTCCAAATCCAAAGGTTCCTTTATGGACCATTGGTATCATTTCACCAGCTTTACAGATAATACAATTGTTCTTTGAACTTGAAGAATCATCACCAGTATCATCAGATCTATCATCACTATCTTCTGATTTATCATTAGTATCTTCTGATTCTTTCTGCGCGATATTTGATTTTGATTCATCTTCCGGATTGATATTAATATTGGTATCGTCAACAGGATCCTTGGACTTATCTACTTCGTCAACTTTAATACTATCTAAAAGATTAATTCCACATTCATAACAAAATTTAGCATTAGGTGGATTTTCTATTCCACAATTTGGACAAAACATGACTTCACATCCGATAATAATTGGAAGGTTATAATAGTTTATTGGTATCTTTCATCCCGTAAATCCTTTGGTTGTTTATTATCATAATCCTGAGGTATATTCTCTATTTTTTCATTCAACAAAGTTTCAAATTTATCAGGATTCGGAATATTTTCTAGTATTAGGCTAGTTCTATCACGTCCACCAAATATTTCAATATCTCCCGCTGAGGATATCCTCTGTGTAAATCCCTGTGAAACAGTTATATCTTGAATTTTATTGAAATGCATGTAAACATTTTTTTTACTGATAACACCGCTTTTAATCATCACTCTCTTATTAGTAAGGATGTAACATGTTGATCTCCAGGATAGATATGTCCAAATTAGTGATAAAAACAGAAGTGCAATTATCACAAGTAGTACATCTGTTGACCATTCAACAAAAGGAATTGCCAGTAATGTTGTTATTTGTGCTTGGATTGCAGCGAAATATCTTATTATAGTTGTAAAGAAGTAAAGGAATAGGAATAATATTATCAATCTTAAATATGCGGATGCCACACTCTGTGAGAATCTTGGTCTTGTACTAAATAAAACCCTTTCACCAGGATGTGAATTTTTGATTGTTCTACTCATAGAAAATTATCTCCTTCTCTTAATCTAAATAATAACTACTCTTAATCTAAGTTATTTTTAATTTTAACCTTTGTGGATGATAGGCAACTATATTTTTCATAAAAAATTGTTTACCATAACTATATTAATTTTTTGATATCTTTGAAAAGTAAACTTCAAAAAGTATATAATTATTTTTATCTGTTTCATTTTATTAAAATGTTGATATTCAAAAATAAAATTTACAAATACTTCATAAAGAGCTATTCTTACCTTTTTAAATAATTTCAATTGAATTTATTCAACATTTATATAAAATGGAGTTGAGAAGTAATTTTTAAGATAGATTTAGATAAAAATAGTCTACATTACCTATTCTATTTTAAATGTTTATCAAAGTTTTAGTAAAAGTTAGGTATTTAAGGATTTTAAATCTTGAAGCCCCATGTAGACTGTATATAAAACTGTTTGTTAATCATTTTCCTTTGAATATTTTTTATAGTGGTAACTTTCTATTAGTCTAAGATTTAACAACCTGTTTTTTCCACTTTTATATATTATTTCTAATAATTGATCAGACCCTCTATGTAATAACATTGGATTCTATCATGGTTTCTTCAGGGTCATCTTTTGAGAAAAATCCACCATAAGAATCATGGAATTCTTTATCTTCTTGACCAATAATGTACGAAATATCTTTATCTGCTAAATATTCTAAATAATTCAAGTTTTATTGCCATAATATCTCCCCATGTGTTACTTTTAGTTATTATATAGGTTAAGTTTTTTATATTTATGCAAATTCAATTATACTATCAAGTATCATATTCACAAATCATGATACAAAGTGCATTCCAAGATAACACCGCTACACAAAATGGTGGGGCAATTATACAACGATGGAACATTAACATACAATGCAGTCACACATACCAACGAAACTGTTACCAAAAATGGTGGAACATTAACTGTAATTAATAGTTCATTTACAAGTAATAAAGCATTAAATGGTGGAGCAATCTACAATGCTGGAACTTTAAATATAACCACCAGTACAACACTCACTGACTTCACAATAACACAAAACGGTGAAACATTAAGTGTGATCAACAGTATATTCAAAAATAACATTGCAACACAGAATGGTGGAGCAATAGCAAACGATGCAACATTTAATGTAGTTGGCTTTAGCACACTTACGCGTGACGTCATAACACGTAATGGTGGAACAACAACAATATCAGACAGCACATTTATGGGAAACAAAGCAGATAATGGAGGAGCCATTAGTAACCTTGCAACCTTAAATACCGCACAAAGCACTCTCACAGGAACTGCTACAACAGGAACAACAACACTTAATAGTGGTACAGTTTCAGTAAAAAATAGCGCTATTATAGGCAACATTGCAAATATTGATGGTGGAGCTATCTACAATGGAGCAAGGACATCTGTAACAAGTACTACATTAACGGATTACACCATAAATAATGACGCAATGGATGTTACCTTCAACACAATGGCAGGTAATTCTGCATTGAATGGTGGGGCTATCTACAACGATGCAACATCAACCGTAACCACAAACACACTCACACGTACAACCTTAAACAATGCAGCTTCAGCAACTACAATCAACAACGCCCTTGTAGGTAATCATGCAACAACTGGTAGAGATATCGTCAATAACCAAGTGTTAACACCAAACAACAATGTAATAACCGTCAGTTTTATGAATAACACAGGAACTATAGATGCTATGCGTAATTGGTGGGGATTCGTAACAGGACCCGCACCAGGAGGTGTAGTTGGTACTGTGGATACATCAAATTTTTTGATATACACCATGAATATAGCCGCTACTGCCAGTAACAGTTCGCCTAAAGTGGGTCAGCAATTCCATTACACCATAACAGTGACAAATAATGGTCCAGACACTGCAACCGATACAGATGACCGATGGTATACCTGCAGGTTTAACCTTTAACGGAGCAACAGCTAGTCAGGGCAGCTACAACCATTCTACTGAAGTATGGAATGTACAAACTCTAGCTAGTGGAGCCAGTGCAACATTAGAACTTTTTGTTACACCTACAGCAAATGTAGCCGATACAACTGTAATTAAAAATGTAACGTTACTTAATACAAACGATACAGTAAGTGCAATCGTATCTGTACCATCATCAGTTAATGTGGTATTGAATAGTACTACTAGTAACAGCTCGCCTAATGTGGGTGAAGCATTCAATTACACAATAACTGCTACCAATAATGGGCCAGACACTGCTACAGGTATTCAGGTCAAAGATGTGATCCCAGCTGGTTTAACTTTTAATGGTTCTGCAACAACTCAGGGTACGTATAACAGTACAACTGGAATATGGAATGTTGGAACTCTTGTAAATGGTTCTGCAACATTAGTATTATTTGTTACTCCTACAAGTTCTGTAGCTGGAACAACTGTGACTAACATTGCCACACTGACCGCTGTAAACCAATTGAACTTAGTAACTAGCCCATTTACCACAGTGTCCATAAATATACTAGGTAATAGTGCAATAAATAACTCTACAAGTACTTTAAACGCAGAAACAACTAAAATACCATTACAACATACGGGTGTACCAATTGCAGGATTTATATTAGCAATTCTGATGATTGTAAGTGGTTCAATAATAACCAAACTAAAAAGATAAACCTAATCTAAAAACTTTTTCCCCATTTTTTTTTAAAAATTTTATAGCTAATTATCCTAAAATTAAAGAATATTGATAATTGAAATAAAATCATTAATGCTTCACTCCTAAATTAATCTATTAAATTAAATTAAATTTTTAGCTAATTTTCATGATAATAATATTTTAACGGTTATAAGAAGTTTATATTTGTTTAAACCCATTAAAATTCGATGTATTCAAATATAATAGAACTTTGACCTAATTCAAAAAAAATCATGATTAAAAATGACAAATTGCATATACTCCTACTACACAATATAATAATTGGGTAGGGAATGTTTTACTTAGTTTTTATTTATTTTACAAATTGTTTTTCGCTTAATTATATTGAGAAAGGGAATATATTCCCTGCCCGCCTCCCATTTACAAACTATTTTTTGATTCACTGTGGAATAGATATAGAAACATTTTAAGAATTAGTATCTTAATTTAATGGATATTCATAAAAAGATAGAGTTCAATTAAAAACATGCCAGCATAGTAAATTTATGAATAAAAAAAATTTATTAGGTAATGTAATTAATAATACTCGATTAAATCGTGTTATTTCAGAGTATTGGAAATTTGCATATTTTAGGATTTCTTTAGCTTTAACTAGTCAAGAATATATGTTTTTTTATTGGTTTAATTTTTTTAGCTAATTCTTTTCTTTCAAGACTTCTTTTCTGTTTTTTTCTAGTATTACATACTTTATTATGGATTAACATTTTTTTTCTCCATTTATTATCAAACTACAAGAATAAATTTTGTTTATCCAAAAAACCTAATTATTCTAACACATTTACAATAGTTTTAAATTTTTATTCTGTTGCATACTGTTTCAGAATAGATCTTAGTTTAATTCTTCACTCCTATATACTCACAATATTTTTCTTTCCATTCATCCCTCTCGTTTTTAAGAGTTTCATATTTTTCAATGAGTTTGTCTTCATATTTTTTAACATCCGCATATTCAACTCCTTCGCTGTACTGTTCATCTGCAATTGATATTCCATATTGTTCAGTAGCTTCTAAAAGCTTTTTTAAAAGTTCTTTAAAAGTTAATTCCTTTTTTGACACAGTGAATCAACACTCCTTTTTTTTATTGTATACGATATTAGATCATTTTGATATAATAATTAATCTCGTATTTATTGACAATATTCCCCATATTAATTCAACTTCATATCTCTGATATATCTAAATAAAACTGGAATTCATTATAATTATTGGAAGAGATATTTTTCTTAAAGTGGGTATTTGTGCATATATACTGTTTTTTATACCTCCATTTTATATTGGTCTCGAGAAATTGATGTTACGTTAAATATCTGCAAAAAATTAAATAATAATAAAAAAATAGTATAGAAATATGAGTTTACAATTTATGGGAATATAAATTATTGATGGTAGGTGGTTAATATGAGTTATCTTGTTTGTGATACGTGTAAATGTTATTATGAACTTCAAACAGGAGAATTACCTACTGATTTTTCAGATAAATGTGATTGTGGTGGAAAATTAAAATATTTAGAAACCCTTGAAAGCTCTGATAATAACATAGAAAAATTATCAGCAACTAAGGCATGTCCTTATTGTGGTATGGAAAATCCATATAGTGCCAAATTATGTAAATCCTGTAAAAGACTTTTGACAGAAATAGAGTGGCGGAAATCACCTAAAAGTAATAATAAAGAAAAAACTGCAGGTGGAAACTTTGAAACATGGAATGAACAATCCAATGGTGTTAAAGCATTGAGTATTATAAGTGTTTGTTGTATTGGATTAATACTAATTTTAGGGGTTAATGTAATGTTTTCTCCTGATAAATATGCCCAAAACAATTTATTAACACAAACTGCATCTTTGCAGAGTACCGCGGGTAATTCATTAAATTCCGATGTTAACGGCATGATTTCTTATTATGATAGAGCATTTAAGAATTTCTTTCAAAATTTAAAAAATACTGGAAGTAATGCAGCGAGTGGTTAATATTCGCATTCATATTGCTATCTGAGAGAATATTAGTTGATATTAACCTTGTTTTATAGAGTCGGGTAATTATTTAATGTTCCAACACAATTACATCTGAGTTCAAAATCTGAAGGTTAAATCTAATCTAATTAGAATAGCAATAACTGAATACTTGATGAAATATAAGGATTTATCAAAAGGATCAGGCCAATTGGTAAGGGGATATAGCTTGAATAGATATATTAATAAATATAATTTATCAGGTGATTAATTTTAATATTATTCGGCTTAATTGATTTGATATTTTATCTTTACTCAAGCTCAACTTTAGTTTTAGTTATATTTATTGGTAGATTGTGCAAAAATACAGAAGGTCTAATATACTGTTTTATATATAAATAAAGTTCTAATCAGTTTGTATTTCAAAATTGAGAAATGACATGTGAACTTCAGTATTTCAAAAAGAATATGCTGGAATAATAGTACAATATTGAACACAGATAATTTTATAAAACAATTATAATTATTGAATTAAGGTTTAAATCCTATAAAAATTATTAATAGAAAGATATTATATGATAGGTAGTTATTGAATCCTTTAAATTAGGAGTTAATATATAATAAAAAAATATTGAGAAAATTAAAAATAATTTAATTTTCGATATGAGATAAAAATTTAAAAAAATTTTTGGAATTATTCTACTATATCAGCAAAACCAAAATTTCTTCTAACTGAGTTGACCCTTATTTTAACTTCATCGCCAAGTTTAGCGCCTGAAACAAAAACAACAAAACCGTCTATACGTGCAATTCCGTCTCCGTCCCTGCCAGTATCGTCAATTTTAACATCATATTCTCCGCCTTCTTTAATAGGGGCGTCATTTCCTTTATCATTTCCGTAACTATTTCCAAACATATTTAATTCACTTCCAAAATATTTGAGCCATTGAATGGCTAATTTAATTATTTAATTTTAAGACAATATTATGATATGACACTAGCATTTATATTTCTGCAATGCGCCATGAAAATATTATATTTATTCTACTACATCAGCAAAAGCGAAATTCCTTCTGACAGAGTTAACCCTTATTTTAACTTCATCTCCGACTTTAGCGCCTGAAACAAATACAACAAAACCTTCTATACGTGCAATTCCGTCTCCGTCCCTGCCAGTATCGTCAATTTTAACATCGTATTCTCCGCCTTCCTGTATAGGTGCGTCGTTTCCTTTATCATTTCCGTAATTATTATTATTTCCAAACATACTCATATTATTCACGTCCATATTTATTTGGCCATTGAAGACCTATTTATTTATTCAACTACTTATTCTGGTTATGACAACTGCATTTATTCTTCTGCGTCTGCCATAACACCATATTCTATTTCAATTTCGCAACCTTTGGGGCCGCAACAGAAGTGTTGTAGATCAAATTTTACCTGCACTTTTTCACCTCTCATTCTTTATATGTTTTTAACTGATTTAAACTGATAACATTTTGATTGTAAAATCAATTGTAAATAGTTCAATTACAAACATTTTATATATTTTTTAGGGCCTAGAAGTTTTTTTAATATGCTTCCGATAAACAAATTTTTCTAAAAGTTATCGTTTAGTAAATATACAGGTTTCATAGAAAGTTTAAAACGTAAAAATAATACATTCATAGAATCGTCCTTTAAAAGAATAGTCCCACATATAATTATCCACGATTAAGCTCAAAATTATACCATAATATTTTTCAATTAATTCCTCTCCTTAGCTCTGTACCCTTAATATATAACTTATAGTATATAAGTAGTTTGATTTAGATCCAAATTTATATAATTTTAACAATTTAATATTTGGATAGATCAAGATATATCTTAATTAATATTATATATAGTTAACATGAATGTAATATTCTATAAATAACGATCAATTAAATATTAATGCTTAATAAACTATTTCAGAGTATTTTAATACTATTTTAACATATTAGACTATTTCTACTCTTAAATTAAGATTAAGATATAATACCGGCCCCAAAAATATAAAAATTCTATCATATATACGATTCGATTTGTATAACATTACCCATCACTTTATATACTATGTAGTACATAAAGTTATACCGAAGAGGTTAAATATTAGAAATGAAATTACTGTAAGTATAAATAGTAAAACAGTTTTTTTCTGGGGCTAAGATCTGAGTGGTGGTTTAACAAAAAAACTTGGTTAGCTACTAAAAATCTTTGACACTTCCATTTTATTATTGAGGTAGGTTTTATGTCTAAAAAGATAGCTGTAGGTTTAAGATTAGATGAAATGCAATTAGAACAATTAAAAACTTTTTCTAAACGTAAAGGCGGAAGTCCAGTTAGCCATCATATAAGAATTGCAATTGCAGAATATCTTGAAAGATACGATAACGCTGCATAACATTAAAAATATAAATTTAGTATTTTTAATAAATTTTTTGGTAATATTTTGTAAAAAATTATTGATGAACATTTATTCAAAATTATAAAATAATAATTAATTTTTTTAAAGAGTGAAAAATAATGAGCGAATTAATTCATATAGAAGACAGAGGTGTAATGAATGCAACCAAAGTCAAAGACCTTTTACAATGCAGTAAATGCGGTCTTAAAATACGTAAAAATCAGATACACCACAAATATGAAGAAGGTATAATTGAAATACCTATATAAATTTTAAAAATTCATATTCATTAATATTATAACAAATTTTACAAATGATAATAAAAAAAGTGAGCGATGTATTAATTTAAATATAATTCTTATAAACAAACAGTTTAAAGGGGATGCAATGGTAATGGATAAAATTCAAGAAAAACCTGATGTTTCAGGAAAAGAACAAATGAAACAAGAAGTTTCAGAAATTGAAGCTAACGAAACTAAATGTCCAGAATGTGGATCTGAAAATATTATAAACGATCAAGGACGTGGAGAAGTAGCTTGTGGAGCCTGTGGACTCGTTATAGATGATAGTATAATGGATATGGGTCCCGAATGGAGGGCCTTTGACAGTGAACAGCGTGACAAAAGAACCAGGGTAGGGGCTCCAATGACCTATACCATACACGATAAGGGTCTCTCAACCATGATAGATTGGAGAAATAAGGATATCTATGGCCGTGACATCCCGGCTAGAAATCGTGCTCAATGGTACAGGCTCAGAAAATGGCAGAGAAAGATCAGGATATCTGGTGCAACCGAAAGAAATCTTGCATTCGCACTGAGCGAACTGGACAGGGATTCATCAAGACTCGGACTTCCAAGAAGTGTAAGGGAAGCAGCATCAGTTGTATACCGTAACGCAGTAGAAAACAAACTCATCAGAGGAAGAAGTATAGAAGGTGTTGTTGCAGCATCACTATACGCTGCATGCAGAAAATGTAAGGTTCCTAGAACATTAGATGAAATTGCAGAAGTATCACGGGTAGGTAAAAAAGAAGTAGGAAGGACTTATAGGTTCCTTACAAGGGAATTAAACATTAAACTACCACCCACATCACCAGTAGATTACGTTCCAAGATTTGCAAGTGAACTAAACCTATCAGGTGAAGTACAATCCAAGGCAATAGATATTATTGGAAAAGCCATGGATAAAGGACTCACTTCTGGAAAAGGTCCTACAGGTGTAGCAGCAGCAGCTCTTTATATTGCATCTGTACTCTTGGGTGAAAGGAAAACCCAGCGAGATGTAGCTGAAGTAGCAGGTGTTACCGAAGTAACCATTCGTAACAGGTACAAGGAAATTAGTGAAGAAATAGAGATGGGCTTAACATTATAATCCCATCATACATTCCCTTTTAATTATAATATTTTAAATATCATATTCTCCTTTTAAATTCATGTTCTTTTTATTTAAAAACCCCTGATTTTCATATCCCTATCAAACTTTTCTTAATTTAAGCTTAGGAATCTATAACATCCTATCTATTCTCATAGATAGTTAGATAACTATTTGTTATATGAATCTAAAAATATCATCCAGACTGTTATTAATTAAATTCTTTACTCAGATGGTATTCATGAAGATTTTATTTGTAGAACCCCCCCCAAAGATTTTTGGTTTGTAATGGGAGAATACACTCCTCCACCTATTAGGTATACTTCAACTTGCTGCCTTTTTAGAGTCAAGAATGCCTAATATTGAGATTGATGTTCTTGATTGTCAAGCCGAGCTCATTGGTTGGGATGATCTTAAAAGGCGCATTGAAAGTTATGAACCCGATGTTGTTGTATCCAGTGCACTAGCAACCTGTAATACATACACAATTTTAAGAACACTTGAAATAGTGAAAAAAATTGATCCTCAGATTATAGCTGTTGTTGGTGGACAACATTTCACGGCTCTAGCAACAGAAAGTCTGAATAATTACCATGAAATTGATTATATTATAAGGGGAGAGGGAGAATTAACACTTCTTGATCTGGTTTTGAACCTTGATGATAGAAGATCAACTGCGAATGTAGACGGAATATCATTCAGACAACATGACAAACTAATACACAACCCTCCCCGTGCACTTATAGATAAACTGGATGACCTCCCGTTTCCAGGTTACCATTTTATTGAAGATAATAATGGATAAGTACCATTTTAAGATGATAGCAGGTCCTAATGCAGGTTATGCGATGGTTGAAGCGTCTCGTGGATGTTTGCATAAATGCACATTCTGTTCCCAGTGGCCTTACTGGGGTGGTAGGTGGAGAACTAAATCCCCTAAAAGAATCGCAGATGAAATGGAACATATCTACAATGAATATGATATCAGTTTTCTATGGTTAACAGACGATAATTTAGGGCTGGGAAAACGAACAAGCGACCTTTGTGATGAATTAATTAAAAAGGGTGTTTCAGATAATATTACATTGTTTCTCCAGGCTAGAAGTGATGATATAATTAATCAAAAGAAACTTCTACCCAAAATGAGAAAAGCCGGTAATTACTGGATAATGGCAGGATTGGAACGTCATGATGAGAAAACAATAGGAAACTACCATAAGGGAATTAAACCATCAGATTCTAAATTATCAATGGACTTATTAAAAGAAAATGGAATATTCGCCCAGGCAACATTGATAATGGGTGATAGAAACGATTCACATTCATCTATACAGCAGTTACGTGATTTTGTTAACTATGTGGATCCTGACTTGGCTATATTCATGGTTTTAACACCATTTCCAGGTACTGATCTCTACAAAAAAGCCGATGAAAATGGATGGCTTGAGGAAGATAACTGGGCCAATTATGATATGGTACATGCAATAATGCCAACAGAACATTTAACAGTACCAGAAGTAGAGGAAGAACTGTATCTATGCTATAGAGATTTCTATGGTAGTATGAAAAGGAGATTAACAGGTGTGTTTTCCAAACACAATCTCATTGCAACATGAGTATTTTTTTTATTACGTAAAATTGATATAATGAAGTACTATTTGACTATTTTATGACTACTCTTTTGACTACTTGATCTATTCTGAAATTCCAGATAATTCAATATTGCATATTAATATAACATTTATTATCAGTGCTAAATATATTATTAAAATAAAAGAGAGTGATTAATGTGCAAATCAAATTAAGTGTCAATTTAAAAAGGCAAAATATAGGTATGGGACTATTTCTAGAAAAAGAAATAGAATTAGATTTTCTTCCAGATGTAGGTGAAGAAATAAAAGATAATGAGCTTGGGTTTACAGTAGAGGATAGGACATTCTATTTAGATGGATATGTGAGTTTAAGTCTTGAACAAGTGTTTGATATAGTAGAGGATATAGATGAGAAGGACGTTTTAAAACGTATGAAAGAATCTGGATGGGATTATAGGGGAGATTCTAACATTGACCGGTTAAAATTATAATTGTAATGAAAAGATCATACTACTATTTTTCTTAAATTTTTTTAAGATAATGATTACTTTTCAGATGCTCTAACTCTAGAGGGTTATACTTTGATTTTCATATGTTTATCTCCACAGAGTTGGAGGGAATATTTATGAGGTTAAGTGTAATGGAAAAGGATGAAAGTATTTTTTATAATCTTGGAGTGTTTAAGGAACATGAAGATTTAATAGTATTTAATATGCACGAGTTTCTAGATTTCTATGCTGAAATAGAAAAAAGATTGCTATGCATTAAAAATATAATCAGAAATGAAGGTTCTGGAGATCCACTCCAAGCTATAAAATTTGTAGATCCACATCTTGAATTATTAGAAGCTGAAGTTGAAGAGTTATTAGATTTTAATGTACAAACAACATTAGAATCATTCAATAAAACGGAAGAAACAAAAACATATAAACCTGAGAGTAGTCCTGAAAAAGAGGAAATACCGTGCTTAATAGGATTGTAAATTAAAGATTACTTTAAATTTGTTAATTAATCAAACTTTTAATTATCCCTTTACCTTTGCTTTCAGGTTTATCCACTTTTTCTATATATTTTTCTTGAACATCTAGCATTCCATGAAGATTTTTAACCTGGTCCTTTAATTGATCTCTTTCATTTTTAACTTCGTTTATTAGATCTCCAAGTTTGTCAAAGTCTTCTTTACATACTATTTTTACGAATTCATCTGCTTGGAATGAGTTGTTATCTTCTAATCGTATTATATATTTCTCATATTGAAATTTACGTTCTCTAATCTTTTTATCAACAATTACAGTAATATCTTTACATTTCATTATCCTTGCATCAATTACATCCACAAATTATCACCAAGAATTATTGTGAATTATAGATATGTTACGATTAATGCTAGAGCAACTGAAAAGTAATCTATAAAATAATTTTAGTTTGAAAAATTTAAATCTGAATCTTTATCAACAGGACTCAGGTATCAAAATAGTAAAAAAACCATTGGGAATGAGCTAGTTCAAATGATATTACACTTGTAAATAGTTCAATAGGGATAAAACTTTATTGGGCATCGAATATTTATCAAAAATTTAAATAGAAATAAAATTAAAAAGGAAATTTTTTAATAAAAATTTCAGTACTTATTACCATTTCTTTTATCATTTGTTCATTGTATACTAAACCTGTGAGATGATAACTAGCAGAATTTCTTTCTCTTCGAAGACGATTAAGTGTATATATATCTAATATTTCGAAATATCCCGAATATTAAATTTTACTAAAGTTGTCCGTGCCCACTCCGAATAACAATAGTTAATTTTCATAATTATTTTTATTATTGAAAAGCCATGTATTTTCTAATCATATTAAGAGATTTTTCATTTTCTATAATTGGTCCACTATTGGGCACAACAACAGTTTGTGTATTTGAATAATTATTCAAGAATTTCTTAATTTGTGCACGCTCGTTATTTCGAAGATCGTAAGCTGTCCCAATAATATCTTTACCTTCCAAATTAGAAAGGTTTAAAATTTCAAAATTTTCTTTTCTCCTAAGATCTAATCCTAAAAAATATACTCTTTGAGCTTGTTTGAGTAGATTATCTGCACGTTTTGGAATTTCCTCTTTTTTTGCTTCTTGAATTAGTTTAATATTTTCACTTATTTCTAACAATTCATTACTTGTACAAGATTGACCATAAGCTCTACCATTTTCATCTTCCCATTGGAGAGGATCTAATCTACCATACATATGTTCAATTTTCATATTTTTAATTTTATTTGCACATTCTTCTTGAGATTCCCCTTCTTTGTAGTTAACTCTCAATGTGTTATATAAAAATGATTCTAAAGATCTATCGTAGTTATAACTTATTATACTTAATTCATTATTGTTTATATCATCAAAATCACAATTATAAACAAATTCTGCCAAATACCTATACCAATCATCAGCTATTTCTTTAAAACCAGTTAAGTCTTTTAATTTTAATGGTTTTTTATTTCCTTGTTCACAATTTGATATGATATTTGCTATTGCAATTTTCCCAATTGGGGCATAATCCTTTTTATGGTAATTTAAAAATGAATCTATAGATGTTCTAGTTGATGCTCTAAAATTCTTAATAAATTCTTTAACTAGATCAACATCAAAGTTAAGTTCATTTATCCAACCTGAATTATGATAACTCATAAGATCTAGAATGTGTATGATTTCCTTTTTTAACTCAATACCTAGAGGATAGTCATATGGTTTACTTGCACCTGCACCCAAAATTAAAACTGTTGGAGTTTCAATCATGATTGTAATTAGGTTTATTATAATAAATATTTACTTTATTAGAAAAAATTTATTTAAATCAGAACTGTAATACATGATTTATATAAGATTAATTCTTTCCAATTCAGGGGATGTCATATTGTCAGGGGCTCCAGAAATAAAAAAACTAGTAGATAGATTTGAACGTGACAAAGAATCATATAAACAATCAAGCTATAAAGAAGCTCAACTTAGAATAGAATTCATTAATCCATTTTTTAAAGAATTGGGATGGGATGTTGACAATGAGAAAGGAAAAGCCCCTCAATATAGGGATGTTATAACTGAAGATTCTATAAAGATTGGTGGTTTTACTAAAGCACCAGATTACTGTTTTTCATTATCAGGTAATAAAATATTTTTTGTAGAAGCAAAAAAACCTTCAGTTAATATATATGAAGATTCAGAACCAGCTTATCAACTTAGACGTTATGCATGGAGTGCTAAAATGCCACTTGCTATTTTAACAGACTTTGAAGAACTTGCTATTTATGATACTCGATACAAACCCAAAAAGAGTGATAGTGCTAAGATTAACCGAATATGTTATATCAAATTTAATCAATATGCAGAAAAATGGGATAAAATAAAGGGCATTTTTTCACATAAGGCCGTTGAAAATGGGTATTTCGATAAATTTGCTGAATCAACGAAGCAAAGAGGAACAACAGAAGTTGATAACGAATTTTTAATAGAAATAGAAAAATGGCGTGAATTATTTGCCAAAAACATAAAATTGAGAAATAAAGATATAGAATTAACTGTTGAAGACATCAATTATGCTGTACAACAAATTATAGACCGAATAATATTTTTAAGGATGGGAGAAGATAGGGGAATAGAAAAATATGGTAAACTCAAATCTCTTCTTGATAATAAAAATGTGTATCAAAATTTTTGTAAGCTATGTCAGGAAGCTGACGATAAATACAATTCAGGACTATTTCACTTCACTGAAGAAAAGGGGAGAAATACATCAGTAGATAATTTAACATTAAGACTTAATATTGACGATGGAATATTTAAAACTGTAATAAAAAGTATTTACTATCCTGAAAGTCCCTATGAGTTTTCAGCAATTTCACCCGAAATATTGGGCAATGTTTACGAACAATTCCTTGGAAAAGTTATTAAATTTACTAAAAAAGGAATAGTAAAAATCGAAGAAAAACCTGAGGTAAAAAAAGCAGGTGGAGTTTATTATACCCCCCAATTTATTGTAGATTATATTGTTGAAAATACAGTTGAACAACTATGCAAAGACAAAACCCCAAATAAGGTTTCAGATCTCAAAATATTAGATCCCGCCTGTGGTTCTGGATCATTTCTTCTTGGAGCATATAATAAACTTCTTAAATGGCATTTAGATTATTATCTTGATTATAAATCTAAAGAACGTATTAAAGACGATAAAATATACAAGGGTAAACACGGTGAATGGCTACTCACAATCAAAGAAAAAAAGAGAATCTTATTAAATAACATTTATGGTGTAGATATAGATCCTCAAGCTGTAGAAGTTTCTAAACTTAGTCTTCTTTTAAAGGTTCTTGAAGGTGAAAACAAAGATGTTTTAGAAGCTCAACAAAAATTCGCAACTTCAGAACGTGCATTGCCAGATTTAGATAGTAATATCAAATGTGGTAACTCATTAATTGGACATGAGATATATGATGAAGACTTAGAATTAAATACTGAAGATGAACGTAGAATAAATGCCTTTGACTGGGAAATAGAGTTTCCTGATGTTATAAATGGTCAGTTTGACGCTGTGATTGGAAATCCCCCATATATTGATATTCAATCTCTAAGTAAATGGGCACCAAAAGAAGTTGAATTTTACAAAAAGAAATATAATTCTGCAACTCAAGGAAATTTTGATATTTATATTGTATTTATTGAAAAAGGTCTAAATTTAGTAAATTCTAACGGTATACTTGGATTTATTACTCCTCACAGATTGTTTAAAACGGAATATGGTGAATTATTAAGAGGATCATTATTGGAACATAAAAATATTAACAAAATTATCGATTTCGATGGGTATATGGTATTTAAAGCCAGTATAAATACTTCTATTTTGTTATTAAACAAGAAAATAAATAATTCATTTGTTTTTGGACAAATGCAATTCTATGATAAACTCGAAAATGAAGTAAGAAACATTTTACAAAACGAAAAATCTTCTATTGATTATAAAGTTGGTAAAATTCCCATATCTCGTTTATCATCTAAACCTTGGGTATTTTTATGGGATGATGAAAAACCATTATGGAACAAATTAGATGCAATAGAAAATCGTTTACAGGATGCTACGACTAAAATATTCCAGGGATTAAAAACTGGAGGAGATTATGTATACTCTGGTGAAATAATCCAACAAAATGATTCTACATCAATTTTATCTTTTGGACCAACCAATAAAAGAAAACAATATGAAATTGAGAATAGTATTATTCATGGATTGGTGAAAGGTGGACAGATTAAACGTTTTGATCTAAAGGATCCTCAAAGAATGGTCATATTTCCATATATCAAGGGTCAATTAATCGTATCAAAAGAAATTAAGCAAAACTATCCTAAAACTTGGAATTACTTAAATGACTTTAAAGAAGAATTAAGCAACAGACAAAGTGGGGGAATGCGAGGACCTCTATGGTATGCTTATACAAGAACTCAAGCTTTAAATAATGTAGCATTACCAAAAATATTAACTCCAGAATATTATGAGCATGCTTCCTATGCATTTGATGAAGATGGTAATCACTTCTTTTTTGGTGGAGGTGCTGGGGGTTACGGAATTGTATTAAAAGAAGATTATAACCCTAAATATATATTAGGATTGTTAAATAGTAAATTATTGGACTGGTATTTACATAAGATTAGTATGAGAGCATTTAAAACAGCATTTTTATATATAAAAAAATATATCAAACAAATTCCAATCAAGACAATAGATTTAGGAAATAATAATGAAGTTATGTATCATAACGAAATTGTTTCAAAAGTTGATAGAATGCTCAATTTACATAAAAGTCTTAAAAATGCTAATAATCCAACTGATAAAAATAGAATTGAACGCCAAATCGAATTTAATGAAATTCAAATCAATAATTTAGTATACAAACTGTACGGTTTGACACCAGAAGAAATTAAAATAATTGAAGATAGTTTGGATATGGGGGATTAAAATGCTAATAGATCCTGAAGTAGCTTTAGAACATTTAAAAACATATTTGGATGAAATAGATAATTTAATTAAACTTGATTATAGTGAAGGTAAAGATGACGCTGATAAATTGGATAGACTAATACATGGTTTCATTATTTCAAGTTTTGAGGATGCAGATAATAAATTAAATCAAATGGAAAACCATCATACTTATAGTATTGAAAATGAAGCTCAAAAACAAAATATGTATTTGCATAAATTAAAATTTATAAAAAATAATCTAATCGGTATACGAGAAGAAATTATTTTAAAAAAGTCTGTTCCTCAAAATTCTCGAATAGAAAAGATTTTATCACAAACTGAAATCAAAAAAGCTGAAGCACAACGAAGAGGAGCTGTTGCAGATACTAAACTTTATGGCGGATATATTGAATTAATCACAGAGTTAAGAAATCAACTCAAAGAAAAAGATATCATAACTAAAGAATTACGGCAAATTAAACAGGAGATGAAAGATATTAAAACTATGATAAAAGACTTAAAAAATGAATAGAATTTGGTATTATTATAATAAGTTTCTAGAAAGTATTAATAAGTAATGAGTTTAATAATATATTTTGTTCTGTATGTAATGGCAGAACATATTTTAGGGTTTCTCGGGTGGGAATTCCCTAAATATAACTATTTTTACATTTCTATTTATGATGGGTTTTTTTGTTTATGGTCACTGAAATTTTTTTCTTTTAATAAAAATTTATCTATTATTAAGAATAATTATTAATTGGTGATAATATGACATGGGCTGTTAAATTAAAAATATCTACATCTGACTGTAATAAAGACTATGAAACTGGAAAAAATAATGTTACATCAATTAACATAAATTCAGAAGATAGAATAATTGAAATTGCACAAGATAAATCTGAAATGGATCATATTGTAATACCATTCAGTACAATGATTTATTTTAAATACAAAGCAGAAGAACATAGTCCAAGAGTAGATGTAATCCCTCTTTAGAAATCAGTTTTTTTTAATTAAAAGTAATTCATTATTTTTGTAAATTATTCTTATGATTAAAATATATAGTATTCCATGAAATTCAAATAATTGAAAACAATATTTAAATGTATAGGAGGGCAAAGTTATGAAAAAAATTAAACAATGCCCAAAATGTGGATATGAAGGGCCAATGGAATGTATTAGTGCATTAGGGGATATTGGGGAAAAATGCATTTGTCCTGAATGTAATCATCAATTTGGAAATCTAAAAACTATGGATTTTTAAATAACAAGGATCCAAATTTCTTTTGTTTACACTTGCACAGTATGACTAGTTTTTTTGTGATATATTCACATAATTTTAATAAAAAGTGTATATTGTTATGGAAATCCATTATAATTCGAGGTATTTAAATAAACAAGACTATAAACTATACAATGGTGATAAAATATGAGTGAACTACCATTAGCTCCAATAGGCAGAATAATTAAAAATGCAGGTGCACCTAGAGTCGGTGATGATGCTAAAGAAGTATTAGCAGATTATTTAGAAGAATATGGAGAAGATATCTCCCTTAAAGCATTGGTTCTTGCAAAACATGCTAAAAGAGTAACTGTCAAAGCATCAGATATTGAAATGGCAGTTAAACAAATATAATATCATTACTTTTTTTATTTCTAATTTTTTCAATCTCTTATGCTGTTAACCATTAGATCATAGTAGGATATGAGTAATAACCAAATTATCATTCCAAACTTAGTTTGTTATTTTTATTCTGAATAACTATTGTTAGTTATATTAGTAAGAAAATTAAGATTAAATTATTAGTTTGTAGGGGGAATAGATTGATGAGGGGGAATAGATTGATAAGAACTATCAACTATGAATTATTATGTAAAACAGAATTTACAACAGACATATTAACTGAATTTAAGGATCATAGAATTACTAAAGAAGAATATACTTTTCAAAAAGATAAATTGAACAATTACAATAATGATAGTCTAGATGAATACACTTTTTCTACTAATTCAAAATATGATGAAATTACGCAAACATTGTTAATAAAACTTATTATATCCTTCCAAAACCATTGTAAGGTTAAAACTTTTAAACGGGAACTAATAGTAAACAGTGAATCCTATAAATTTATACAATTATATGAAAATGATATTAAAGACTTTAAAAATAAAAGTAAGGACAAATAAATTGCAAGAAACTAAAAAAATGTCCTAATTGTGGTTTTGAAGGATTAATGGTGTGCTGGAAAACAATGGGACTTGATGATATATTGTAAATATCCTAATTGTAAATTTACATTTGGAAATAATAAAAACAAAGATTAATTATGAAAGTTCCAAAACCATTTTATACAATTTTAGGAATAATTTTAATAATCCTAATAATAATTGTTGTAATGGCAATTCTTATACATATAGCAACGATACAGGGAGATTATTCTGTTAATTTAATAAAATAAAAAGATTAGGAAAAGTTTTATAAACCTGCCCTGGTCACTATTACTTCTGCGACATCTTCAGCTGATTTGAATGGGAAATCATCAGCTGTTAATACTTTACCTGCATCTCCAGCTTTCAATTCTACAGTTCCAGATTTGCATGTGGTTTCTGCACCATTTGGAAAAGCAGCTAATAGTACTTCAGGAGATTCTATTGGAAACTTAGCTCCTGCAAGTGCCCCAATTATCTGTGCTCTAATATCTTCTTTTACGCTCATATCCAATGCATCCTCCTAAATATTTTTACTGACTACAATTTAACTATTGTTAATATAGAATAATATACTTAACAGTCATTAAAATATACTAACTACAGTTTGGTAACCAAAAATTGTGAATTTTAATCTTATTTTTTTGAAATTACTATTAGTGCAGGTTGACTGTTTAGTAGCATTCCTTCTTTGAATTCATCCATGTTGTATTCTATTATTCCTCTGTCTGGATCTGCTATTCTTATTCTTTGTAGTGTTATTTTTATTATTTAAAAAGAGAAATTTTTAATTATAATTATCAACATAGATTGTTATAATATGTAATAGGAGTTGAGATGAATTTTATTAATATTTAAAATTTGATTTTAGATGGGTTGGATAAGGATGGTCATGTTGTTGAATATGGGGGTTAGTGTTTATGGTTGGTACAGATGAATGGAATTTAGTTGAAAGAATNNTATACAAATAAAATTAATGAACCAGTTGAAATTCTTCTAGTTGGAAACGATCCTAAATTTATGAATGAATTAATTGCAACATTTGGGAGATCAAAGCTTATTACTAGCATTCGTTTTACAGGAGCTGTGGAAGAAGCCAGGGAAATGATATTCCAACAAGGTATGTATAATGATTTTCCTATAGCAAATATTATAATATTTGATTTTGCTACGTTACAAGGAAAGGCTGGGTTAGAAGTTTTAGAAGATATTATGAAAAAGAAGAGTGTAATAAAGAATGTGCCTGTGATTATTTTAACTGATGATTTTGAAAAGGTGAAACATTTGGAGAAATATCATCCTGATCTATTCCTAACTAAACCAAATAATTTCGAAGAATACAAAAACGTAGTTGAATCCATAAAAGAATTTTGGCTCACCTATACCGTGAATACTAAATAAGATCATAAGATGTTTAAAACAAATTAACTGATAAGATTAACCACATTTTTTTGACACAACAATAAGTGCATGATGACTGTTTAGTAGCATTCCTTGTTTGAACCATTTCCATATTTT
>PLXT01000069.1 GCA_003151535.1 Methanobacterium sp. | reverse complement strand
AAACTAAGTTAATAGAAATTCTCATCTATCTATCTGAATTAAAATTAGTTTAAGAGTTTTAAATAACATTATTCATAGATTAATAATACCAAATAAAATGTTCTATATCATGAAAAAGAACCTGTGCGCACTATTACACCTAATACAATAACAATAACTAAAAAAATAATAATACCCAATAAGATAAGTTGATCATTCATACCCATTTTATTTTCAGGTATGTTCTCATTTTTTAATTCTTCATCCATGGTAATAATTTACTTCTCAAGAAATTAAAGTTTTTGTTTAGGTATAAATTAAGTTTATTTTCGGTGAACATTATAGAGAATTTCTATTAACNNGAGGTTTATAGAAATTCTCTATATTGTAAATTTTTGGTTTGGTAAATTGAATTATTAAGGTAGTTTAAAAAATAAATAAAAATTTATATTTTTATTATAAGATGGATAGATTAAAAAAACCAGTTTTTGGAATGAGGAACATAACTATAATTTGCAGACATACTATAACTAGGAGAGTAGTTAATATGAAAAAATACTCATTTTTACCTATTGTTTTAGTTTTAGAATTGTAAATTCGGGATTGATCAGAATATCCCCGACTCAACATACTTAAATATACACTCTCACCCCGTTCATATGATCTTAAAAACATCATAGCCACTGTATAAGCCACTTGTCTAAGTCTCCACATATAATCAGTTTTTTTGTTGAAAATATCAAAATTACGAGTTATCTGAGCATTCCTTATTCTCTGAAGTTCGTCATAGAACATGAAGAGAAATCTGATAAAAAGACTGAATATCATTGAAAAATCTCGTGGCAAACCTAATTTCCTGAAAGATTCAGCAACTTCCTGCATTGGGCTTAAAGATGATAGAAGTACTATACATGTTAAGGTTACAATAAGTCTTGAAATAAGTAGTATACCAAATATAACTCCTTGTGAAGTTATGTTTATTCCTAAAGGTAAAGAATAGATAATTGTACCCGAATGTACAAACGGTTGTAGTATAGCTATAGATCCTCCAAATGGAATTATCAAAAGTATTTTAATAAATGAACTTTTGAGTGAAAGCCTTGACAATAGAATTAATGATACTAAATATATTTCAATTAAAGCTAGAATGAGTATATTTGTAGTGTAAACTGCATAAATTATTATGAATATTAAAACAATAAGTTTAACCCTACCATCTAATGAATGGAGAATACTATCCTTCATGGTTTCTCTTTCAAGTCTATACAATTGTCCTTCGGCACTCAATAGTATTAACCTCGATGATATTTGATTAAATAATAAGTTGAAACTAGAATATTTTTCTAGTTCTCTGTATTGCCTCTTCTTTTTAGTATTTTAGTTAAAATGTATGCTAAACCTAAAGCTATTAATATACCAATGACCAATGCAACTATTCCAGCTAGTGGTCCATTGCCTAAAAAAGGTACTTTATAGTTTTCAAACGGCGCATGCCAGTATCCCGGGTTTTGCATTGCATTAGGGTTTAGATGTTCTGCACTTGATTCGAGTCCGTCTGGATTAGTAGAAGCTATAAATGGTGATAAAACACCCAATATTAGAGCTACAATTATCCCCCCAATTAATAGATTTCTATTTTTACGGTTCATTTTGATGGAACCTCCATCTTATCCGGCTCATGATTGTTTGTCTGTGCTCTTTTAAGATTATTCCAAGACAATAAATCTGGTCTTATTTTTTCGAGTGATGAGATAACAATTACAGTTATCATGGCTTCGAATATGCCTATCATTGCATGCAAACCCCCCATATATAATAGTCCTATACCTAATGGGAACATACCAGCTAACCATAGTTCTACAGATGCAAGACATGCAGATAAGAATATAGCTAACCATGATGCTATACCAATTGACCACCATTTACGTTTTCCTAAAATTCCAGTTCCCTTTAATACACCATCGGAACCCATTTTAGGCCTATATAATATTTTCCAACTATAGTATCCTACAAAACCACCACAGATACCCATATTAATTAGGTTGGCACCCATAGTTGTTAATCCCCCGTCTCCGAAGAATATTCCTTGTATCATTAGTACCAATGCAATAACAATAACCGCTGCCCATGGACTCATAAATATTATGGCTACCATTGCAGCTCCAACCACATGACCACTAGATCCAAACATAATAGGAATGTTAATCGTCATTATAATAAATATACACGCAGCTAAAACAGCCATCAAAGGTATACTTTTTTCGTTAAGTTTTTCCCGACCCCATCTTAGAGCAAATATCAAGAATATTATTGCTATAGTCCAATAAATAGGACACTGCCACAACGGTATAAATCCATCCGGTATATGCATTTAAATCCTCCTTTTATTCCTATTGAAATATTAAAGCTTATAAATATAACACATAGTAATACTATGCCACGATTTTAAGGGGGGAATGTAATACCACCTTAAATTTGCTCTAACGTCTTAAAAGCACATTAATGGTTTTAACTCTTATAATATAAATACTTAGGTTGGTATTACTAATCTCATTTTTTTATACTTAAAATTATTACATTTTTTATTACAAAACAGATGTTATATTAAATTGGTGAATTTTATTATAGTTAAGTACGAAAAGTTTTACACTATCCAATTTGTAAACCATATAAAAAGTGGTTTTAAGTTAGTATAGAGATAATATCACCGGATTTATCGTTTCAATAAGTTTAATAAATTACGTTCTTAACTATAATTGTTAATATTGACATGAACTACCCAGCTTTGCTGGAGTTTCCTGCGGATGCTCCATTTATTGAAAAGATTGTTTACAGATTATCAACAATGTTGATAGGATGTCCACAAGCCATTTTGTGATAGGAAATATAATATTTATACTGCTATCTTTATCTTGGTCATAATTGTTTCCATATTCACATATCATATTTCTGTCGTATAGTGTCATTTTTGGGGGTTTATCGCTTCAAGATGACTTTTCAATGAAAATAAAATAATTAATGAATAATATAGGGTATCTGATACATTTGAGCGAAATGATAGATAGATACCCCATATAAACTTGATTCACTGTAGGGATTCGCGGTTAATAAAACGGATGCCTACTTCTAAGCAGGTATATGGCTGAGTTTTTCAAATTAATAATTTATTACCTATAAACCAATATTTGTAATACTAAATATCTATTTGTTCATATTATAGAGTTGTCATATTCAATATATAATACTTTCTATTTCTTTTGTAATAATACTTTTAGGCACAATATAGGATTATCAGTAATAACTAAGAGTAAATGTCAGCTTCACAAAAATCATGAAATTCAATAAATACTGCCAATATATCTTTAGAAATTATATTTACCAAATTATGATTGTAAATTTTAAAAAACTTACAGAATTCATATCTCAAATTTATTGAAATAAAAATACAATGAGAATTTCTATTTACTTGATTTTTTTGTTTAATTTTTTATAAATTTTTTTTTCGGAAGTTGAGGAGTTTTTTTGAGAGGTTTTTTCAGAATTTTTGTTGTTTTTTTATATTTATTTCTATTATTTCCTGTTTTTTTTGTTAGCGTTCGCTAG
>PLXT01000001.1 GCA_003151535.1 Methanobacterium sp. | reverse complement strand
ATTTGTTTAAGTCTAGATCTTACAGGATTTGAATTTTCTTCTGATGGCATCTTTCATTAATCTAAAATAAGGTTTACCATTATTTACTCCCGCTTCTGCTATAGGTTCTTCACTTCCAGAATTTTTCTCATCTATGGTACAATATTGATCACCTTCTCCATCATGAAAGTTGGGGTATTGATTATAAAATTTTTCCCATGCTTCTTGTGGATTATTTGCTTGAATATTAGTTGAATCACCTGGTTCTGGTTGAACATCTCCATCACCCGCAAAGCCTACTAAACCTATATTATAAGTTTTTTGATGATACTGAAATTCTACAGGATCCACATTATCTTCTATTGCTTTTAACTCTTTTAAAGCCATTTTAATTACCTTTGATGTTATTAGTTATTAAATAATCTGTTTCTAACTGTTCTTGTCTCTGTAAATAAATAACATTATCTCTAAGAGCTAATTTTACAGCCATAGTTTTATCAATAGAAGTTTTTAAAAACATAGAATATCTAGTTGTAAGATAATCTAAGTTTCTAATGCTTTCATCATCTAAATCAATTATGCTATCATTTTCCATAAATATTGTAGATTTCATTTTCAGTTTCTTCTAAACCATAACCATAATTATTAGCAACTAATTTAGCAACTTCTTTTATATAATTTGGTCTTAAATACCAATCTTTAACAAGTTTAGGTTTAACATTAGGATGTTCAACTGCACCTTTTATAGCTTTCCTAATTATCAGTTGTTTACCACTTACTTGTTGGGTATTTGCTTGACTATTTAAAGTTTCTGCTGGAAGAGACGATTCAAATTCCCTTTTTTCTTGAGAATCAAAACTTGAATAGACTTCATTTACTATTTGAGGGATTATCTCAAATTCCATTTGATCCATTTCTTGCTTGCGCAGGATAGGAATATCAACAGTTTGAGTTCCAGATTCTCCCCATTGACCTGGATATTTTCTTACTGCTATTCTACCTCTAGAGAGTTCTTCGTTTGGGTCACGTTCCATGATTCCTATTGTTTAGGTTTTAGGTTAATATATTTTTGATTAACTGTCATGTTCCTATAAATAAATTTTTCTAATAGGAAAATAATTTATTTCCAATCTATTTTAGCGCCATCAAAAAGGTCATCAACTAATTTAGCATGTCTAGTGTCTTGACTTTGATGGCCCTGATTTTCCTGGCCTTTGTTAACATTTCCATTTTCCTCCATATTATCTACTGCTGCTTCACCAGGGGATTTCTTTTCACCTTCTTCTGCATTAGGATTTTTACCATCATCTTGAAAACCCGTTTCAGGGGCTTCTACCGTGGGTTCACCACCCATAATTTCTATACCAAACCCTTTAAGGTTACCTCTAAGTTCAGTTTTATAAAATCTATTATAATTATCTTGAACTACAGTAAGACATTCTTTAAAAAGAGAATTAAATTTTTCTTCACACTCTTCAAGAGTATTAAACCTATTTGGAATTCTTCCAATAATATAATCCAAAACACGCGAAAAGACTTCCGTTGGGTCAGTAACTTTTGCTGTTTTCTTTATATATTGAAGATACAAATTTTTATTTACCATTTTATTTAATTTAAGGATATATTATTTTTTAAATTTTTCTTCTTTATTCTTTCTAAAGCTTCATCTTTAGTTACAACCTTCATTGGATCCTTCTTTTGGTGTTTCTTTATAAAATCATATTTAAATTCTAACATCACTGATCTTTTAATAAGTTTCTTTTCATCAGGTTTCCATCTACCTTTTAAGAAATTAGTCAATGTATCTTTTTGTTTATTTGCTACCCATTCAATATATTCATAAAAACTTTTTTCAAATCTAGCTTCTTCTAAGGGATCTGAAAATCTAATTTCCTTAGAAAACATTATATATTGTTTTTGTAAGGCACTGGGTTCATTTGCACCATAAGTTCTAATTTTTTGTTTTGCTTCTTCTATTTTTAAATTTAATTCTTTAATAGAAGCATCTACATATTCTTCAAATGTGGATTTCTCATTCCAAATTATCTCATGTTGCCTTCTTCTATAATCATTTTTACCTAATGCAAGAAGTTCACTATGTGTTTTAGCAAATTCTACATCATTTCTAAATAGGTGACTTTTTGGGGAACGTTGTTGCACAGCTTGGAAATACTCAAACATCTTATCTGCAAGGAAGTAATCAGGATCATAATCCTCTTTTACTTGTTCTATTTCTTCATTTAACTCTTGAATTCTTGATTTAGCGATAAGAGATGGCTTATCATCACCTTTCTTACCAAATAATTTTATGCCCATATAATTAAATATTCAAATTTTTATTATTTTCTTTAGATTATAATATAATAAAAAATCCTTTATGCTCCAATTAAGATTTCATTGAAATAGGTTTACCTATCTTTTTATCACCTGTGGATTGTGGTATACCCCTATCAACAACTAATCCACTACCTATTATTGGACTTGCTCCCAATTGATTATTTGGATTATAAGAATATGGATTATTTCTACTAACCATATTACCACCACTAATTGGAGTAGCTATTCTATCTATATTCTGAGATAATGGTCTATTTTGGTTATTAAAATCATCACCAAGCAATAAATTAATACATCCTACTATTGCATCTGATTTATCTTTCTTAATACCTGATACATTTTTAGGTCCTAAGTGAGTTTCTCTTAATGATAACATTTGATCTATGCCAGTTATTCCTTCACCTTCATTCATATATTCATTTTCATCAAATATTTCAACTTGACCAGTATAGAAAAATTGTTTTGCTATATCATAATGCCTTTCACTTAAATTATATCTTATGGGTTTTATCCCTTTTGATAATAATTTTCTGCTTAAAGCTGCTGATTCCCATTGATCTGCCCCAACTTCTTTTAAATTAATATATTTTGGTATTTCAGTAGTTAAGAAATTTTGAACATTAACTAAATTAATAGGTAAATTTGGTTTAGGAGACCAAACTATAATATCAACTATTCTGCATACTTCAAGATATGTTTCAACACCCCTTTTATCTCTAAATGCTTTCCTTTCTTTTCTGGCTATTGCTATTACTGCATCACAGTGCTTCTCAGCCGCATGAAACCAAGCAACATACCTATATTTATCTCTTATTTCTCTTGGTTCCATACAATATTTTATATCCAAAGTTAAACCAGGATATTCTACACCATCTTCATCTCTCAGAGTTTCTATAAAAGAGGATGTTTTAAATATTGCTTGTTGATCTTTATGTACACATGCATATACTCTTTCTGGATATTCAATCCAATCACCTGCTGTTTTTCTAGGTATACATAAATAAGCAGTCATGCTACCTTCAGGATCTAAATCAAAATCTTCCTTTAAATATATAGGAATATTTATTCCTATTTCCCTACTATCTTCTTTTCTAAAAAATTTATTAAATCTTGGACTAACAAAAGTAAATGTTTTTTCTGTACCATCAGAATTATATTCAGCATATGTAGATTTTAACCTAAAGTCAAAATTAAAAGCAAAAACTCCACACATCCATTCAGTAGTTAAGGATTGTTTATAAAGTTTCCATATAATATCATTCTTTTCTTGTCTTGGGAAACTTATTACCAATCCTATTCCTTTAAATGTAGTAGTTCTTCTGCTAATACAGGATTTATATGCAGTATTAAAAATGGCTAATCCATTTGCTACTTCAGTTTCTGACATAAATCCAGAAATTTCATCCAATACAAAGAAAATAACATTAAATCCTTCCCAAGATTCATTTTGACTTGATTCAGCTTGACATCTAATATCATTAGGAAAAATTGCATTGCCCGAACCCAGAGTTATATTACCATAAAATTCATCTGTTGGTGTTTCTGGGGGTATCTTACTAAAAGCCCTGCCCCCTGAAGAAATATTGTAATGATTAAGTATCCATTTATTTCTTTTAATAAAATAAGTAAAATAACTAAAAAACACCTTTTCTGCCTGTGTTTTTGTAATAGCCACATTCAATAAATCTAAGTGACCGGAAATTTTAAAATATCTCTGAGGATCATCTAAATGTAAAAGTACAGTTATGACATATCCCTGTATTAGTCCTGACCACCAATCTTTACCCCCACCCTTACCCACGCATAATACACCCAATGATATTTTTCTTTCAGGAGAAAATATTTGTTTGGGATCATCTCCTAATATATCTTTTGCTGCTTTTAATTGTAAGGGAGATAATTCTACTGGATCTATGTATTCACCTGATCTTGTATAGGCATCAAAAGACGGGGGAGCCCCTTTTGTCCAGGGGCTCTGAGGCAGATTATCAACTATAGAAGGATTGGAAAGAAGAGTATTGAAGTAACTCTCAACATCATTATAATTTTTTGTAAGGGGTTGCATAACTTCATTTCTACAAATTTACTTGCATTAAAACTTCATATCTTGAAACTCTACTAATAGTTTTAAATCCAAATTTATTATAAAATCTTATTAGAGAATTTTTACAACATAATATTAAAACTGTTGGTTTATATCTATCACTTTTATTAATTTGTTTTAATCTCTTTATAACTTCTTTTATTAATAAACTACCTATTCCTACATGTTGATAATTGGGTAAAACATTTACCCAAAATAATTCTGCTACAACATCAGAAATCCAAGAAGAATTAAAAACTGCAAAACCTAGTATTTTCCCACTTAATTTACCAATTGCACCAATAGCATCAGAATACCTAATTTTATCTTTATCTGGCTGAAATATACCTATCAATTCTTTTTTTGCCCATAAAGCATCTTCTTTAGAATAGTTTATTTCAACTATCTTAATTGCTTCTTCTATTTCATCTTTTTTAAGGTACCTTAATTTAATATTTTTCATAATAAAATTCTATCATTTCATCTAATAAACTTTCAAAAGTATAAGTCGGTTTCCATTTTAATATTTGTCTAATGGGTGTTGAATCTCCTTTAAGGGAATCTAATTCATTAGGTCTTAAATATTTAGAATTTATTTTTACATAATCTTCATAATTTAGATTCAATTTGGTAAAAACATAATTACATAATTCTCTAACAGAATGATTTTCTTGTGAAGAAACAACCCAATCTAAAGGATTTATATATGTTAATATTAAATTCATTGCCTTAACATAATCTTTGGAATGACCCCAATCCCTATAAGAATCTAAATTTCCTAATTCTAAAAAGGATGTTTTCAATCCTTTTTTAATTTCAACTGCTGCTTTTATAATTTTGGCAGTTACAAAATTAGAAGCTCTTCTTGGCGATTCATGATTAAATAAAATCCCATTACAAATAAACATTTTATATGATTCTCTGTAAATCTTACATATATTATAAGCATATAATTTTGCATTTCCATAAGGACTGACGGGATGCATTGCTGTTGTTATTCTTTGATACCCATCATTATCTACTGAATTACCAAAACATTCCGAACTGCTTGCCTGATAAACTTTGGCATCTTTACAATTTTCTTTAACACCTTCTAATAAATTAAGTACTCCCAATCCATTAGTCATTAAAGTAAATTGTGGTATATCAAATGAAATTCTAACATGGCTTTGTGCCGCTAAATTATATATTTCATCAGGTTGAATAAGTTTTAGCAATCTATTTAAAGATCCTGTATCTAATAAATCACAATAGTCTGTATGGATTCTATCCTGTAGATGATCTATTCTACTTTCCTGGTGTTCAGGAGTAGAATTACGTCTGATTATACCATATACTTCATAATCTTTTTCAAGAAGAAGTTCCGCAAGAAAACTCCCATCTTGTCCTGAAATCCCCGTGATAAATGCTTTCTTTTTATTCATAACCCCATTTATTTAGCACATTTTTTTCCATTAAATTAGGGTAATTTGATGAATTCCACATATCTGGCCAAATTCCACCCGGGTTCATCCTCAACAACTTTTCAAATAATATTAATCCTCTTGCTGCATCTTCTGGACACATATACATATTCCAACCCACCATATCAAATGAATCTTTATCATAAGGAATTGTTAAATCTCTACCTTCATATCTAGCTTTTTTATACCAATTATATGCTTCTAAATCATCCGTTAAAATCATCCCCCCCTTCCCAATTGGTAACCTTTTCTTTATTTGAAAAGATAATGCCATTTCAGTATCAACAAAATTTTTATACATATCTTTAGTAAATCTAGGGGCTGAATCATATATTGCTAAAGAAGATTTGTGTTGAAGTAAATACATACCCTGCCAATCATAATTAGTAAATTCAACACAACTTCCTGCTTGAATAATGCTTTGTGGGACAGAAATATAAGTTCTTGCTGGAATAGTAACTTTAGTTCCTGGTCTTAATTGATATTTACATATTAAAAACAATGCATCCGTGCATGAATCTACAGCAACAGCATAAGGAGCACCTGTAAATTCCGCTATTGTTCTTTCAAACAAATCAACAATATCTCTGGCATCTTTAAGTTCTGGATACTTATCCATTATAATCTTTATTTCGGGTCTTTCAAAACCTTCTGGAAGACTACCTAGAGGCCAAGGATTATAAATACCTTCTTTTGTCATTTTTCTCCTTAATTTACATTATAATAAAAATTAAAGCAAACAATAAACATATACTTACTATAATTATTGTTATTGCTGCATCTTGATNNTGTTTTAATTAAATTTACAAATTCTATTTTAGACCATTCAGCTGTTAAATATAAATCTTTAACAATTGTTTCTTTCGTGTACCCCCATTTATGTACATTGTATTGATTTTTATAAGAACCATAAATAAGCCTTATTTGCCATTCAATATCTTCAACACTTCTATTATTTTGAATAGATTTAAAACTTTCTTCTATATCTGGAAAATTAAAATAGAATTTACCCCCTGGTAATAAAATGCTATACACATCTCTTAATATCAACTTTGCTTCATTATGAGTAAAATGTTCAAATGAAGAAAACATTAATATTTCTTCTGCAGAATTATCAGGATATTTTAAAAGGCTTAAACTCCTAACATCACAAAAATCATCAACTACACATTTTTTACTTGGATTATTAGATAAAGGATATTTATAATATTTATCCAGAGTAGTTGTATTAATTTCAACCAAATCTAGTCTTTCAGGAGCAAGGAAACTATATCCTGGAACTTCTATATCTATATTAGTATATCCTTCAAGGTATACTTCACCACAACATAAATGTAATTTCATTTCACCTTTATTAAAATTTGGGATGGACTCCTAACTCCTCTAGGACCTGTATATTTTCTTGAAGAATCATTATCAAAATTTTCAATGGTATAATCCATTAAATTAATAATTGGTTTTAATATCCCTTTTTCTATTAATTGTTCTTTTACTGCTTTTGGTTCACCCTTATCATCTTCATATTTATCCCAATCATGTATCCAAATTATGCAACCTTTCTCCATCAAAGGTATTACCCATTGACAATACCAACTTGCAAATTCATAACTATGCTCACAATCTATAAATAATAAATCTACATCATTCTTTGGATATGGAGAAATAGTATTTCTAACATCTCCTATTCTTAAATTTCTTTCTACAATTGCACTATGTTCATCCAAAGTTTGACTAGCACACATTATATCAAAACTATTTAATATTGCTTGGGACTTATTTTTGTAATATCCATCCACCAATGCTTCTTTCATTACAAAAGAAGTCCAACCCAAATTAGGGCTAAATTCTAATATATTTTTTATATTTTCTTTTCTTATTAAGGAATATAAAACTTCTGATTCAAACCTATCAAACATGTCTGCATAATATTCATTTTTTGATAAATTATCAAAATCAAATTCAGCACTGAATAATTTCCATGCTTCAATTACATCTTTTGAATTCATATAAATTTTTTATCCTTTTCTTGGCCCAAATAAGGACCTGTTTTAAATTCATAAACTAAGGCATCTTTAGATAAACAAGTATAATTATGCCCACCCCTATATGTTATAGAACAATCCCCAGCACCTAATAACCCAAAACCCACTAGTTTATTATCTATATCATAATAATCTACTTTAATTTTTCCTTCTATAACTACCCATGCTTCTTGAGTAATAGTAATTATTCTAATATTTTTTATGTGATAATGGGGTTTAAAAGTTTGGCCATTAACTAAACTTAAAGTTGCTAATTGTAAGGGTTCAGTAGAACTACTTATATCAAATCTACCATCTTTTATATCTTCTTTTGATATAAATCTATGGAGAAGTTTACCATCAATATTAGAAATTATTTCTGTCATTTAATCCATTCCTTTTTAATTATATCTTTTTCTATCATTTCATTAATTATATTTTGATCCAATCTTTTTCCTGGTTCTTTCCAATAATTAAAATCTATTTTAAATAAATCATTATCATGTCTACTAATCCCGTTTGTAAAATAAGAAGGATAATTATCTTTCATTGCTAATATATGCCAACCATCATTTTTAGCTTCTTTAGAACCTTCAACTTCAAATTCCCAAGGCGTTCTACCGCTAATCAAATATTTTAACCAATATCTTTTATCCCACAAAGATATTGAAGTGGATATCCTCCAATTTTCATCCTGACATATTTCTACTAAATTATGAGGAAAAACTGATTGAACTCTTAAACCTTTAACATCATTTGAAAGTAAAATCCTGCCCAATTTTCCAATAGTTTGATGATAAACATTTTCCAATGATTTGACAAAAGATAAATTAACTTTTTCTGTAATCAAACAATCTTCCATAAGATATATAAAAGGTTCTTCAGAAATATATTCCAATTCAAAATATCTTCTTAAATCAGAAGACCAATTATTAACATTATCATCTTCTCCTAAAGAAAAGAACTTAAAATTTTTTTCTAATTCAAATTCTGGTTTTTTATAACCCAAAATAGTTACTGGTTGGTCTTCTGACCAAAACTTATTAAAAAGAAACATGAAAGGTTTAAGAAGATGTAAATACTTATTGCTAGTAGAAACGAATATGTTCATAATGGTAAATAATCACTATTAATTAAAAAATTTATTTTTTCATTAATTCTAAAATCTAGATTATTTCTTAAAACTTTCCTCTTTTCAATTTTAGGAATGTCTTTATAAACATTATAAATAGTTTCTACTCCACCTAAAATGATTAAAATACCATTAAAAATTTGGTTTGGAACATCTTTAACTGAATAGGATATCTTGTAAATTTCTCGTTTCATATAAAATAATTTTTAAATCTATTAGTAAATTCTTTAGATTCTTCTGTAGTTTGTTTTTGAGCATCTTTTATTGTTTCTTTAAATACTTCTTCTGCTTTTCCTTCTTTTAAATATCTTTGGTATAATTTGGCATGCCAGGCTGTTTGTCCTTCTAATGTTTCAAAATCATAATTAGAAAATTTATTTTTAAACCACTCAAATCCTCTTATATGAAGATGATAATAAAAATATGAATAATCATCTATTTGTATATTTATATGGCCTGCAACTTTCATATTTTTACTATCTAAAACATTAAACAATATACCTTTAGGTTGGCCCTCTGTTGCGATTAATCTACTAGTTTCCGGCATCAGGTAAATATTTGCTTCTTTTATATTTTCTTTGGTTACAGAAACATCAGAAATTAATCTGATTTGGGTTAAAGGAAGTATACCTTTAAAATCTTCTTCTACATCATTAATATTTTCTATGAATTCATCTGTATCTGGGTAGCAAATTTGATATGGTTCTTTTAAATCAAGTTTATTAAGAAGTTCTAATTGAAAATCCCATATTTCTGTATCATCAAAATAGTCTGCATGAAGTTCTGCTATTTGAACATCTTTATCTTGATAAAATTTAATAGTTTTTTCTATTTGGCTATTTGGAGTTTTTACTAAAAGAACAATTATTTTATCTACTGGGTTTATTTTAGTGTACCAATAATACCAGCATGGGATCAGGTCAATGTCAAAATCACACTGCTTTGAGATTAATACTTTCATAAGCTACCTTCACAATAAAACATATGACGAGGTCCACCATTTTGGTTAAACTCATTTACTTTTTTTATATTTTTAAATCCACATTCTATTAAATATTGTTCTATATCTTGAGAATTTTTAAATTCGGGTACTTTATACATTCCTTCTCCATCTTCTCCACAACTCATAAAATACATTGATTTAGTTATCAAACTTAAGGATTTCATTAAATCTTTAGTTCTTTTTTCACCAATTTGTTTTCTAATCCACATATGAGAATTAAGAAATAAAACTAAATCAAAATCAGGGGCAAATAATTTAATATTTTGATCATTTAAATATAAATTTAAAAAATTTAATTTCAAATCTTCACATTTCCATAGATTTAAACATTCATTTATTTCATAAACAAATTTATCACCTTCAATCCCCAATACTTTTGCTCCCATTCTAGCTAAATTAAAACTAAAATGGCCATTTGCTGTTCCTATATCTAAAATTTTTAATCCTTCAACAAATTTAAAATTAATTTCTTTTGTTTTATAAGAAGAAATAAAAACTAGTTGTTCTAATGCATAACTTTGATGGTAGGAGACATTGCTAAATTCAACAAATGGAATTGGGTGATATGCCCAACCCCTATTAACAGAACTCCCATCTCTATATTCTTCACTTCCCAATCTACTAATTAAAATATCTATTATTTCTTTAAACATTTTATTAAATGAATCTTCATCACTGGGATAATAACCAGGAGTATTAAGTTCAGTTGGACAAGTTTTAAGGTTATCAGGAGAAGATTTTTCAATTGCCCAATTAAAATCTATAAGTTTAAATTCTTTAGTTATTTCATTATATAAAATATTAGTAGGATTTATATCTCTATGTTCTATATCAAATAAAATTAATTCATCTCTTAATTCTATAAGATATTTAAACAATTCAAATAAATCTATTTTAGGATTATCAACTATCTTATCTTTTGGTCCTATAGGTTCTCCACCATACAGTAAAGTTATTTTTTCATTGTTATATCCTAACATGTGAATAAAAAGAGAAGAACGATATTTGTTTAAAAAATAACCTTCACCTTTTCTATTAAAAAATTGGTTATTGCTTTTCCATTTATCATCATAATACTTAACAACCAGATTATTCTCTTTATTTATTTCTATCCTATCTGATTCTGTTCTACCTTTTATAATATCCATTAACTTTCAGTAATAATTATTGGTTTTAATTCATAATAAGAACTAATTTTATCTATTTTTTTATAAAGACTATTTTCTTTATCAATTAATTTAAATTCTGTAATTTTAATTGCAGGTTTCCTAAAACACTCCCCTAAAACGCACCCATTATCACAACCAGTTGCATCACATTTTCTACCTGTTATTTTACAAATCATAATTAATTGTGAACGAAAAGTACTTTATTAACTTTTACTTCAGTAAAAGTTTCAGGAAACATTCTTAATTCTTTTATAAATTCACCATCCGCATCATGATCTCTATGTTTAAAACCCACTACTTTTGCAAGACTACTTTTAACAATAAATGCTCCTATATCACACATAGAATGAACAAAATTAGTATTAAAAAATCCATAATCAGAACCCGAACTTGAATCTCCTCTATTGTGGGAATGTATCATATCACAATAAATAACATCGGGATTTGGAAATGGATTGCTGTGTGTTGCTTCTAACATATATTCAACAAATTTAGGGCAATAATAATTATCACAATTAGTAATTAATAAATAATCATATTTACCTGCTTGTTCTTGAATTCCTAAATCCCTTAAATTGTGACCATATTGATTTTTTCTTTCTTCTGTATTATGCCAATAATTGTTAGTTGCAAATAAATGATTCCACTGCAGCAGATCACTTTCTATGTGACCTATATCTGGACCATCATGATAAATATGAAGATCAAAATCTTTACATGTTTGTTCATTAATAGATTCTAAAAAACTGTCTTTAAAAAAATCTCCATAAGTTACTGCAATTATTCCTAATTTCATATTAACTCCACCAACCCATACAATAACCTATATAACCAGGATTTTCCTTCCTATCATCGGGAATAATTACTGGTTCTTTTCTTAAACTAAAAATTTGATTTTTCTTTTCTTTTACTGCTAAAATTTGCAATAATAATTTATTGTTAATCAATTCCATATCAACAATTTCTTCTAAATTTATTTCTATTACAAATTCTTTAGGTTTATGTTTATCTCCCCCCAGTATTTCAGGTAAAGGTACACCTTCTGGAACTAAATTATAACAACAACCCTTACTAAAATCTTTATTAAATAAAAAATAATCCCTAAAAAGTTTTTGTACCTCATTTGTAGCAATTTTAGCTAATAATTGATTTGGTGTCATTATATTACCCCCAATTTTTTTAATGCTTCCACAACATGTTCTGGTTTTATAAGATTCATGCATGGAGAATATGTTTCTTTTGTTTTTTCAGCTAAAAAACAACTTCCATTATCATTATCCCATTTATGTTGAAAACAACAATTCCATTTTCCCCTGCCAAAATGGCAAGGATGAACAGAACCAAATCCTTTTAAACCTATGCTATTTTTATAAGATTTTAATCTTAAAGAAGGTGGAAAGGCACCAAATATTCCTATTAAAGGAATATTTAATCCCCCTGCAATATGTAATAAACCTGAATCAGGTCCAATTACGCAATGACTATTTTTTATTAAAGCCATTGTTTGTTGGATATTTTCTCCATAGGTTAAAGCACAATTCTTAGCAACCTTTTTCCTGGGTAAAAGTTTAATAAATTCATCTATTGATTTTGATTGACCCTTACTGCCAGATATAAAGAACATTATATCATCTCTATTATCCAATAATTCTATAAATTTTTTATAAAAGTAAGGATTAACTGTCCTTATAGTAGCAGAAGCGGCAAATGAAATAACTATCCTTTTTTTATCTTTATAAGGTTGAAGATCTTTAAGAACTTCTTTTTCTACATTTTTATTTACTACTAATTCAGGTCTATAATTTTCTGGTTCTATAAAGAATTTTCTAGCATGAAGTTCATATGCATTTACAGTTTCAGCATCTTTACTATTTTCAATTAAATTTTCAAAATTAACAAAATAATCAAATTGTTTTAAATAATCAAGAGTAAGGGGAAGTTCTACCAAATCATCTATAAAAGATATCCCTTCAAATAATGGTTTATAATGAGAACTACAACATAAATAGAATTTTAAAGAAGGATATTTTTTCTTTAATTCTCTAACCGCTGGAAGTTGAAACATTAAATCCCCAATTCCACCATTTCTAAAAGAAAGAAGACTTTTATTTGTAAGATCTTCTTTATTATAAATTTTATGGCCTAATATCTCATAAAATTCTTTATTAGAAAAAATGCTCTCAACAAAACCCTGTTCTTCTATTCTACCTATTAAACCATCAGGAACAACATAATCTTCATTTTCTTTTAACTTAAATTCCCTATCTTCATTTGGGGTTGTTAAAATTAATTGCCTTTTTAAATTTATTACTCTCAATTTTCTAAATTATAAAGTTCCATTAAACAACCACCTTTTAGTGGAGTATAAATACTTTGAAGTATTTTAACATATTTAGTTTCTATTTCTTCTTTAGTCATTACCTTGTGTTCAACAAGTGTATCAGTAAGGGTATTTACCATATCATTCAATTGAGAACAAAATTGGTAAAGTTCTTTTATATCTTGTTTTGTAGCAAAATCACTCATTTTTTAATAATATTTTTCAACTTTTACAGGTATTTCTCCTGAAGCAATGCCTTCTAAATCTAACATTGATTGGTATGATAAATCAATTTTACGTTTAGGTGTTAATGGACCAGTATCATTTACCCTAACATTAACACTTAAACTATTATTAAGATTTGTAATTTTTAAAATAGTCCCAAAAGGAATAAGTCTAGTTAAATTAGTCTTAATGGCGCAGGTATAATCATACATATTATAAATTTCACCAGATGCTGACTTTCTCCCATGATAAGGATGCCCATACCAACTTGCATAGGTTTTTTCAAATAATACTTCTGTTTTTAAACTATCAATATTTTCTTTAGTGCTATCTGAAATTTGTAGAGTATCCTGAACAAATTTTTTACCTGCAAAAGTTTGTTCAGGATATAGAACATTGTTACTAGATAAAGAAAACATAGATAAAATATAAATTATAAAGAAAAACAACGGAACTCCTTTTTTTAGTTATAAATTATTTCTTTATGGTTTTAAATCCTAACACATATTTATTTTCAAAATGTTTCTCTAAAGTAGCTAAATTTGTTTTAAATCTTTCTATTTGTTTTTTGTTTCCCTCAACTGGAGGAAAACAAGTAAGTACTTGTTCTACAACATTTTTCATAATATCTTGAATAATTTCTTTAGGTGTAGAATCAGTTGCATATTTAGATAATTTTTCATTTGTTGATACCAAACTTCCTATATAATCTCTTAAAAGTTCTTCATTTTTTGTATTTAAAATAGGATTTGGTTTATTTTTATCAACTTCTATTGTTGCTTTAATAACTTCAATTCTTGATTTAATTAAATCTAAAGTATCTACTAATTCTTGAGCTAAATCAAGTTTCTTTATTTTAGCATCAGGTTCTTCTTTTATGGGTTGATCAACAACATTTATTTTTTTACTTTCTTTAACTATTTTTTCTCTTGAAGGTAAAAAATAATTTTTCTTCCAAGAACCCACTGAGGGAGGAGTAATTATAAAACCCAATGCCCCTAACCTATTTGATATTTCACTATCTGTAATTCTTGGATTTTCAAATAATAAATCTTCAGCTATTTTTTTAGCACTAGGATCATTTTCAAGTTTAGCACCATGAAGTTCCTTTTCTCTTGCCATGTAGTATCTAATTAAATATTCAAACGCAACTTCAATTCTCCAAATAATTCTTCATTGGTTAATAAAGATAAATTAGGTTTATCTTTATTATCATGTAATTCTCTAAAATAATTTAATAATTTAGTAAAATGTTTCAAAGATATAATAAATTGAACAGAATTTTTATCATAATTTTTAAATCTTAATGCCATCATACCTAATCTGTTAGCATTTTCTGCTTCTTTTAATATTTTATCAAACCAACTTTTTTGAATTCTAAAACTAATATCTTTTGTTTCACTTTTATAATGTTTACATTCTACTTTAAATCCTGGTAAAAATGGAAGNNAAGATTTACTATTACATCACCTTCTAAATCTAAATTAGGATCAAAAGATGTAGAACCAGTAGCTGCTCCAGACATCACTACCCTAAACGATTTATAATCAGTTCCATCTTCAAAAGAACGAAAATAGTTCTGGATCTCAACCTCAAATCCTGTTCCAAGTCCCATATGTCAATTAGAAAGATTACCTTTAATGGCTTCTTGAATAAGCCATTTTTTAACATATAAATAATCCAAATCTAAACTATCACAAACAATTCTTGCAGGTAATTTCAATTTTTTTATTACTTTCTTAAGAAGATATAAAATAGCCTTTTGTTTTTTAAGTTTCATTTCATTTTAAATTAATTAATCAAAAAGATCATCTTTTACAGGTGAAGTATTCCCTGTTGGAGAAGGGGCAATTACTGTAGTTTTATTAACATCACTAGTAACATTTGGTGTAGCGGTTATAACTTCTGTATTTTGATTAACAGGTTGTTCAACTGGAGTTTGATTTACAACTTGTTGTTGAACTGGTTGTTGAACAGTTTGATTTTGTGCTGCAACTCCTTTAGAATCTAAATATTTTTGATAAAATGTAGCAGTTGCCTCTGTAGGAGGTTTTATTTGAGTATCATCAATATTTGAATAAGGAGTAGTTTGACCTTTTTGAACCTTATTTGTAATTAATATTCTACATAAAGCACCCTTTAAAACATCTAAATCTTCTTTACCTTGTTTAATTGCTTCTATTCTTTCAGGAGAAAATCCCTTTGCTGCTGCTAATATTTCTACAGCATTTTTAAATTTCCCATTTTTTGGGAAATCCATACCACCACCAGGAAGTGCTCCCTGGGACCAATAAACACAATTTACTTTTTTACCAAAACTTGTACCCAAATTTGGGTTTATTGGAATATTTGGATCCGCTTGAATTAATTTAGTATCAGATAATACAACAGTTGTAAATTTTATTCCATCACCAAATTTACCTGCGACTGTTCCTACATCATCTAAAACTGCATGTAAAAAATCCTGATCTGAAATTAAATATCTTGGTGCATCTGAAAAACCTATTCTAGGCATTTGTTATTATTTTTTAGTTTATAAATACTATTAACTTTTACTTCTCCAATCAACTCTTGATACTTCTCCAGTATCTAAAGCTAATTGTAAAGCGCTCTGTGCTCTTGAATGATCAAATCTTAAATTATCCAAATCTTTCATTGCTATATCAAATTCCCTTTTTACATGTTCTAATCTTAAATTATATACTTCTACTTTTTGTTTTAATTTATTTAAAGTTGTTAGTCTAAAATTTACTTCTGCTGTTCTTAAATCAGCACTTGACAATTTTCTAATATCTTCTTGAACTGATAATCTATCTTTTTCCTCTTTATAAATTGAAGATATTAAAACTCCTATTTCTATCCAAGTTTCCTGATAATCAACAAATTCTTTTCTAATGCCAAAAAATTCTGTAATTGCATTTCTAATTTCAAAATATTTTTGGGTTAAAAAATTAACATTTATATCTGCAAGATCTTTGGGTAAATTTATCTTATTAAATTCTCTTATTTTTCTAAGGGGTTCAGAAAAATTTCTTATTTCACTACTATTTATAAAATCATAAAATTCTGATAAATTACCTTCTTTATAATATTCAAGTAAGGGATTTAAGGATTCGAAAGTTACATTGGATTCACTAAAGTTAATTCTAATCCCCATACAATTCCTTTTTAATTACCTTACTCTTTTTATCATATTCTATTAAATAAACTATATACCATCTTCTATCATATTCTTCAAAAAATTCTTTTAAGGATTTTTTGGTAATACATATCCCTTTTAATTCTTCAGAATTTGTAGGAAAAGGTTTATAATAACATAGAAATATTATTTTATTGTGGAACTTTTTCTTTTTCAGCATTTTCTATAATTTTTTTATCTTCTTCTGTAATTTCAGTGGGGATATCATCTTCATAATCTTTTAAATCTTCATGTTCTGTTATCTTAGAAGAAGATAAACTTTCCATATCTACAGGTTTTAGATTAATTTTATTTAAGATAGCGTCTTCGTATTTATTATAAACTGCCCAATCTTTTCTAATTGCTGCTGATATTTTAGGTTTTTCTTTATCTATAGGAGCAGGAATCAATTCATTCATCTCTAAATATTTCATCATATCACCAAAATTATCAACACCATTTTTATAATTTAAACCAAATTCAAATGTCCAACCCGCAGAGGCACCCCTTTTATTTTTTCTTATTTTACCAGGAGCTTTATGACCATCTTTTGTCCTTTGTTGGGGAGTACCTATTCTTATTCTTTGTTCAGCATAAAATTTTAAGGCTTTTCCACCAGGGGTAGTTTCAGGATCCCCAAACATTACACCCACAGCATCTCTAATATGATTAGTAACAATTAAAGTAGTATCTGTTTGAATGCATAAACCATATGCCTTTTTAAGAAAATCCTGATTAATTCTAGCTTCTAGGGCTACATCCCTATTATCCTGCATAAATTTTTCCTGAATATTTTTAGGTATTAATGCAGGACCTACAATGCTATCTAATACAGCAAAACTATATTTACCTGTTCTTATTTGATATAATAATACATCATAAATAGATTCCATAGAATCTTCTTTAGGATCAGGAACATGTATATCCAATAAATTTAAATCACCACCCAAAGTTTGAAACCAATTTCTATCAAAACTCCATTCATAATCACCAAATAAAGATGGTTTTTTATTAATTTTTTGTTCAGCAATAACAGCTAAATGAGCCATTAAAGTTTTTCCTGAATGTTCAGGGCCAAAAATTTCAACTATTCTACCCTTTCTATATCCAGGAGTTCTAAGAGCTAAATTTAAAGCTGTAATTCCACTATGTCTGTAATCATTTCTATCAAGATATTTATCAGTTTCAAGTGAAGAAGCCTTAATTATTACTTTTTTAGTTCTTTCGTATATTGATGTTAAAGTTGTTGGCATTATTTTAATTTAAACTAATTTGATGTTGGTATAAACCAATAATTGTGTCCGCATAATCTTCTATCTGCAATTTTGCTCTTAAATCTAATTTTTGAGCTAATTGTGTCATGTTAAACATAATATCAAAATATTTAAAAGCAGAATCATCTTTTTCATTGTCCTTATGCAATTTTTCATAGGTTACTTTTTCTTTAGTCCAATCTATCTTAAAAACATCATTTATATAATTAGGTTGATATGTTGCTGCCTTATTCATTATTGGCATTAAATGTCTATAATTAATAGAAGTATTCAACATACCTTTTATTATTTCACCTGTTTTTTCTAAGCTAAAACCACCTGCTACACTTAATCTTAATTCTTTTTCCATAGTTTCCATATAAATTTCATCCCCACCTAAATTATTTTTAAGGCTAATCATAGGTCTTTTTCCCAATAACCTATTTGCAACCATCCCATTAGAACAAACTAATTGGTTTAAATATAATCCTGCAGAAAAATTAACCCCAAACATTGTAAATGGGTTGATAAATCTGTATCCAATATTTACAATATCCCCAGGTTTAGTTACTTCAAAATTAGAAAGATCTTTATGGATTAAATCTACATGAAATCCTGAATCACCAATTGCACATTCTTTTATTTCAAATTTATCTGAACCAAAGTGAGTTAATATTTCGGAAGGCTTAATGCATTTAAAGAAAGGGTTGCTACCTGTTTTCATAATATTTACTAATGTATTATCTCTATAAACAAACTTTACATTAGTATTTATTTTTGTTTCATTTTTTAATCTATTAACATTAAACTTAAATAGATCAATTGGTATTTTTCTACCAAAATTATAAGGAATAGTTAATATATTACAAAATGAATTAATAAATGATGGAGTATATTCATATGATTCATTACCATGGATAACATTACCATTAACATCATTTATATCAAATTTAGCTAATTCAGTATCTTCATAATGATAAAGATCAAATTGTTGATCTAAAACTGAAGAACTAAATTCCTTGTTAAATATTTCCTCTTTAAATTCCATTTTTCTATAATTTAATTATTGAATAATTTAATATAATAATAAAAATTTTTATCTCCAAATCAGTTTATCTATTATCTCCACTACCTTGAAGTTTACCCCTATTGTTTCTATCATTTAATTTATTTAGATTTTCTTGCATAATTTGATTTATATCTAAAGAAAATAAATGGATTAAACAAAGTAAATGAATATAAATATATTTAAAACTATCTCTAATTTCTTCTTTATTAATAATACCATTTTTATCTCTAATAGATTTTTTTATTGTTTCATTGACTTTTCCTATATTAATTATAAGAGATAATAAATGATTTTTTATTTGAAATTCCAAACTAATTTTATCAAAGGGTTCAAATTCTTCTTCAAACATAGAAGAAAGATCTAATTTTAATTCACTATCACATGCTGCAATAAACCATAATACATCTCCAATTTCTTTAGATATATCTTCTATAACATTTTGGGGAATACCACATTGAAAATAAAATTGAATTTTTTCACATAATTCCCCAAATTCACCTGTTAATCCAAATATTGTATATTGATAATTATTACCCACATTTGGATAAAACATAGGAAGAGATAAAGCCTGTTCTTTATAATCTTTATAAGTCATTTATTCAACATTTGGTATTTCATTAATAACTCCTAATATATGTTTAATTTTAACATATATAAATTCATCTTCATCAATATTTACAAAAATTGACTTATAACTATTAAATACTACCTTAGTTTTATTTGATTCTGCCCCTTCAATGGGAGTATCTTTAGATCCTTCTAATAAATTATGATTTACATAAATTGCTACATTGTTATCTTCCTGTTGAACTCCTTCAGGAAGAATAATTCCCCCTTTAGTTTTTACTTCATCTGTTTCTTTTACTTTTCTAAGTAAAACATATCCTGAAGCTAATGGCATTCCACTTATCATTTGTTAATTCCTTTCTTTATTTTTAAAATTTTACATTCCCCCATATGGGTTCATTGGCATTGGTTGATTATTTTTGTTATCATCTGGTTTTTCACAAATAACAACTTCTGTAATTAATAACATTGAAGCAACTGATGCTGCATTTTCTAATGCTATTCTTGTAACTTTAACAGGATCTATTACTCCTGCTTTTACCAAATCTTCATAGATTTCGGTTTGTGCATTATAACCATAATCACCTGTTCCTTCTTTAACCTTACTTAAAACAACTGCACCATTTTTAATTCCAGAATTGTCAACTATTTGCATAAGNNTGGAATATCTTTTAATACCCCAGAAGTTCTTACCAAAGCAACACCACCTCCTGCTACTATTCCTTCATCTAAAGCAGCTCTTGTAGCATGTAAAGCATCTTCAACTCTTGCTTTCTTTTCTTTCATTTCAACTTCTGTTACTGCACCTATCTTTAATAATGCAACACCACCAGACATTTTAGCAATTCTTTCCTGAAATTTTTCTTTATCATAGTCAGAAGTTGTTTTTTCTAACTGAAATTTCATTTCATTTATTCTTTTTAATACCTCATCCTTATCACTTTTACCTTCTATCAAAGTAGTGGTATCTCTATCAATAATAACTTTTTTGGCAAATCCTAATTGATCTGTTTTTATGCTATCAAGTTTTAATCCTTTTTCTGCTGATATAACAGTTCCACCAGTCATAATAGCTATATCTTCTAACATTGCTTTTCTTCTATCACCAAATCCCGGAGCCTTAACAGCGCAAACTTTTAATCCGCCGCGAATTTTGTTAACAACAAGTGTTGCCAAAGCTTCGCCTTCAACAT
>PLXT01000063.1 GCA_003151535.1 Methanobacterium sp. | reverse complement strand
ATCCATTCAACTGTCTTTTTAATTCCTTCTTCAGGAGTCACCTTGGGGTCGTGTTTTAAATCTTTTATAGATTTAGAAAAATCTATAGTTTTAACATGTGTTGTGAATGGTTCGGCATCTTCGTAGGTTACAATTGAATCATCAACTCCAACTGCATCTAAAATAATGTCAGAATAATCTTTAATTTCCCTTTCCCATTCCTGTTTTCCACCAACGTTATAAGCTTCGCCTGGTTTGAAGTTGTCAACAATATTTGCAAATGTATTTACAGTATCACCTACGTAATCTATGATTCTTTTATGTCCTTCATAAACTGTGTATGGTTTTTCGAACAGTGCATGGTAAATAAATTTTGGTATAAATCCCCTATATGGGGTGAAATGTTCCTCTGGACCGTAACAGTTAACAGGTCTAACTCTTATTGTTTCAGTGTTAAACATTGCTGCAGAGTTCATGCACATGAGTTCTCCTGCCCATTTACTTACTGCGTAATCATTCATTTGGTAAGTGTCTTTGATTGGATTATTTTCCATAACATCTTCACTCATTACACCATTATAATCCCCATAAACTTCAGCAGATGAAAAAAAGATCATCCTAAAATCCAGTTTCTCCTGAAGACGTAACATATGTTTTGTTCCGATGACGTTAGTCTGCCAAAGGTTTTCATAATGTGCTTCACCATTCCAGCGACCGTATTCTGCTGCTAGATGGTACACATAATCAAAGTTGTAGTTTTCAAACACTTTTTCAAGTTGTCTATAATTTTTGACATCTGCCCTTAAGTAGTTATCAAGATCAGAGTTAAGCAAATCAATGGACATAACTTCGTGCCCTCTTTTGTTTAATTCATTTACAAGGTTAGTACCTATGAATCCTGCACCACCAGTTACTAAAATTCTTTTTGTGTCCATCCTTAATCTCCTGATTAGATTTAACCTTAATTCTAGAGACTCATTTTATTACAGTAAAATTAATCGTCTCTAAATCTACTAATTTATAATTCTAATTATAGTATATATATGATTATGGATTCAAAAATTAGTCCTAATTCTAATAATCATTCGAATGTAATCAAACATTACTCTACTCGATTTGTTGTTGATTTTAAAATTCTTAATAATTTGTTAAAACTTGGATAAACCTGTAAAAATAGGAAAATGGTGGAAAAAATGATTTCATTGACGATTTATCCCATTCTTCGTTTGTGGGTAAAAACATGATTTTTAAAAAATCTTTGATACGATGAGATCTTTTTTCACGAATATTGAAACGAATATCTGCCATCTGGAATAGACTGTCATAATTCGGCATGAAAATTCTTTTTTTTACTTTAAAAGTTAAATATTGGATAGTTGTTGATTCTAAATGTTTATGAATAGTATTAGGAAGATTTAAATCTAAAAGATCCACAGCTAAACAGAGGTTTACTAATATTAATCGCTTAATTCCCAATTTATCAGCCTTTTCAAAGATGTATCCCCAATTGATCTCATAAGACTGAATCAATTCAGATACATCACATATCCATGATAAACGATCCCAATAATGTCCTGAAGCATGAATACATAATATTAGTAACATGTTCTCAGGTGAAAGTGATGAAATTTCTTTATTGCTAATCTTAACTATTTCAACATTTTCTGGATATCCTAAAAACAGGGGATCATCAGACAAGGAGAATGAAACTCCTTGAAACTGCCAGTGTAATTCCAGGCTTATCTTAGTTTCAGGATTCTTAAATTTGTATTCTCGCTGTGACTTAATAAATCTCTTTTCTTTGAATCCTTTAAGTTCGAATTGGGGATTGTATCCATATGAAATAAGTATTTCCTTTACTTTCAACACATCATTTTTGTGGACGAAAATATCAAGGTCATCGAACTGCCTTAAAGCAAGGTTTTTATAAGCATAAATAGCCAGTAATGGACCTTTATATGGGATTACATCCAATCCTCGTTTTTCAAATAAATTCAATAATGTGAGCAGTTCCCCTAACATTAAAAGGTTTTTTTTAACATTTCTATTAAAACTCTCTTTTAAACTCTTTAAAACATTTTCAGGGACTTCTTCCTTAAATTCTTTCAAATTCCAATATAATAATGGCATCAATTTGTGTTGAAAAGCCCTTCGAGTTAGATAATCCCAATCTAAATCTATATTCAGCAGTTTAGTTAATTTGGATTCAATCTCAGGATTTAATCGTGTTCGAGCACATAAAAGGAGTATTTTATCTTCATCTGTTATTTTGATATTCTGATCCAAATTATTGCCCATTATATTCACTTCCAAAAAATTATTTGATTAATAACTAATTATTATGAAACACTTATTATCTAGTTAGTTCTTTGATAAATTAGTTAAAGAAAATTTTAAATTAAATCTCAAAGATTTATAAATGGTGAATTATAATGGTTAAAAAATCTATAGTAATGATTTTAATTTTATTAACGTTTATTGTTGGAATATCTGGCTGTACAACAAAATCAGCAACCAACGGTACATTCGGAGAAAAATCAGTTTCAATTAATTCAATATTAATATCAAATAATACTACAGCAGCTACTTATAATGATAGTGATAATGGAAGTGAATATTATTATATAGATGGTTATTTAGAGAATAATAATTCATATGACGCTTTTAATGTAAAAGTCAATGCAACTGCATATGATGTAAATGGTAATGTGGTTGCAACAAATGACAGTGCATATTTAAATCCGACTACAATACCTGCTAAAGGTGTTTCTGAATTTTATATGGATTTTCCAGACCCTAACAATAATATAGTAAGATATGATGTGAAAGTTGTTTATGCAACGGGAACTCTTTCATAAATATGTTTTAACAAGAAGTAGTTATTTTCTATTCCTTTTTCCAAATTAATTTGTTTACGCCTTGGGCGTCACAAATATCCTTAAATTGTCCTTTTTCTTTTTTTAGTAGTTCGTCCCATGTTCCTGATTCTAAAATTTGTCCGTTATCTATTAAATAGATGTAATCTGCATTTTTTATTGTGGATAGTCTGTGTGCTATGAGTAATATGGTTATTTCTCCGTGAAGTTCATCAATGGATTTTAATATCTTTTTTTCATTTTTTGAATCTAAGTTGCTGGTTGCTTCATCTAATATTAGTAATGAAGGTTTTCTTAATAGTGCACGTGCTAATGCTATGCGTTGTCTTTCCCCGCCAGATAATTTTACGCCACGATCTCCTATAAATGTATTTAGGCCGTGAGGAAGTTTGGTGACAAATTCATGTGCAGATGCTAGTTTTAATGCTTTGATAAGATCTTTTTCATTGGCTTTTGGTTGGGATAGTAGTAGGTTAAATTTTATAGATTCGTTGAATAGGAAGGTTTCTTGGGATACATATCCAATTTGACTTCTCCATGAACCAATACTACATTTAGTAATGGGAACGCCATCAACTGTTACTTTTCCTTCATAAGGTTGGATAAGACCCATTATTAGATCTGCTACTGTACTTTTGCCTGCACCTGATGGTCCAACAATTGCTATGGTTTTTCCTACAGGAATCTGGAGATTCAATTCTTTCATTAAAAAGTGTTCTTCCTCCATATAAGAGAAAGAAACATTTTCAAGACGTATAGCCTTGTTTAATAGTATTGTACACTCTTTATTCTTCAGTAGATCTGTATTCTCCTGGCATTGTTTTTCAAGATGTATCACATTATCAAATGCGGGTAAGCTATTTATGAAGTATTGGTAGCTGCGTTGTATAGTTGAAAATTGTGGGATCATCACTACAAATAAGTAGATTAGTAAGAATAGACTTGCAGTTGGTAATTTAATTACTTCTATTAAAAACAGTACCATGATGGCAAGTACAATTACAGTTCCTATATCAAATAATAATTTAACATCTGCATAACTCTTGATGGCATCAAGGTAATTATATGCTACATTGTTAGTTTGATTGGAAAAAATGTTAATATTTTCTTCTTGCATACCGAAACTTTTGATGGTTTTCATACCGTCCATGTGTTGCATTATGGAAGAGTATAGGTCTCTTGTGGTAGTAGTGATTTCCTCACCACTATATCTAGATTTTACAGCTCTTCTCCGTAGCACTAATAGAATGATAACTCCTACAAGGAATATTATACCCGTGCCTATGCCTGCAATTTTCAGGGCGAAAATTATATAGACAATTAAAATCATTATGCTAGCTAAAAAGGTTAAAAATTGTCCAGTTCCCATGCTAATTCTTTCTATCTCATTGGTAAGGGCATGGGCAAAGTTTGAGGATTTCATCTTTGTGAAAAAAAGCCAATTTGAATTAGTAATAGCCTTGTAGAGACGTTTACGCAATTGAGCTGCGAATTGATACTGAATATCAGAAGTTCTGAGAGTCTGCAATCTAGATAATATAGCAATGAAACTAATTACTAGCACATAAATAATCAAAACTGCCAATAAAGTAGGTTGTACATTTATTGTGGCGAAAAATTCAGATACAATTCCAGCAATCTGGCCAATAGATCCTTGACTAACATTCAAACCAACTAATTGTAAGAGTGGTACTAATAATAGTAAACTAATTCCTTGAAGAAGACTTATCAAGACCATTAGGAACAATGAAATGGCTATTTTTTGAGGCATTAATTGTATAAGGTTTTTTGTGTAATGGCCTAAAAAACTTTTTTTAAAATTAATGATAATTTTTCCCACCATAAAAACTCACTATCACTGAGGTTATTAATAATCAAAATTTAAAAATATTAATCTATCAGAATATACCTTACAATCTGTATGAAGTTAAAGTAATTGTATAATTTTTGATCTTATCTAAATAGAATTTATATTCCACTATTATGACTCTAATATTGGTATATACTTATTTCCAGTTTCACCTAATACGATTTTATCATCAATTTCTAACCATGCATGCGCTTCAAATTCTTCATCTTTCATGACACCAATTTTAAGTTTTGATGGTTGATTATGCCGAGATAATAATATTTGGGCAGTAATTGCTTGGGTGAGGCATGTTGCTCTAGGAACATATGCCGATACTGATTGTACTGACCATACGATATCTTTAATGGTTATTGTCTCTTTTTGATCGTTAATTGGTCTTGAAAATCTCTTTGAAATATTTTGAACCCTTGAAAATGATAACAAAGAAAGAGACAAACGAATGAAAATTATCAAAATCAAGCTCTTAATAAACAAACTTTTCCTATATGATGAAAGTTTAAAAAAAGTATTTATTTTACTCATTAACCTTAACCAGCCCATTATTTAGAAGTTCTTCTACTAATTCAAATATATCATCCTTACATCGGTTAATATCAACATCATATTCATCCCAGATTATTTCGACAACATCATTTAATACCATCGGCTTTTGAATTAAGTTCCAAATTTTAGCCCCAACCGGATCTAATCCATAATAAACTCCATCCTTAAGGTTTAAAATAGCTGCTTCACCATCAAGATCACATGAAACCACATCATCTGCCATTACCACTGTTGAATTTATTAATATTTTTGTCATATTTTTCATATTCTTTAATAATATAGTAGGTTAATTTAAACTTATTATTTAATATACATTTTAAGTTTATTTGCTACAAGATTAAAATTAATTTCCCCATACAATAATATGATAATTTCTGATTTTGTGATGATAATCACGTAGAATAAAGAAAAGAAAAGAAAACTTTATATTTAATCACCATTATGTATATTTTATGTGATTAATTTGAGAATCATATGATTATTTTTATGACAAAATTTTTGGTTAAAAAATATGATTAAAAAAATAAAACTGGAGGGAAAAAAATAAAAAAATATAAACAATTATTGCTGTTTGTTTTAGCATTTGCATTTATAATCACTATATGTGGAACAGCCTCAGCAGCCACACCACAACAGAATACAACGATCACTTCTCATAACAATAGTTCAACACTTTCAACATTACAAACAAATTCAAACGTTAAAAAAACAGTTTCAAAAGGAGATCCAATAATAAACGGAACAGTAACGATAAATGAATATGGAGCTATTCGAAATTTATCTAACGCTACTGTTACCGTAAATTCAAATAGCGGTAGAACTTTAGCTATTACAACTACAGATGCGAAGGGATATTATTCTGTAAACTTTTACAGTACAGATACACAATTTAAGATTACCACAAGCTATCTTGGATGCAATGCAGTAACAAATACTGTAAATGTAAAACTCGGTACGAATCCCGGTGACCCTAATTATTATGGTACATCCAACTCAACACTAACACCAAAACAAGCATGGTGGAATGGAAATTATGGATCTGGAAGTAATATATATATCACCCATTATGGTAACTATAATTTTGCAGGAGAGATAATTACAGCAGTAGATGGCACTTCAACCACCTACACATCCTACTGTATAGATATATACACTATGATATACGCGAATGATAAATTGTTAGTAAATGGGCCTTTACCCGGAACTGCAGGAAATTTATCAAGCCAAATAGATTGGGGTGCAGTAAATTACGTTATAAACCATTACAGTCCCGCTTCACCAGGCTCTGGCTTAACTTCAAATCAAATGGGTGCTGCTATACAGTCAGCTATATGGGCATTAACCACAGTACAATATCCCAATTACAACCCAAGTAATTCTAGTGCATATTATCATTTTTTAACAGCACCTAACGATGCTCTTGATTCTTCTGGTGGTACTGCTATAAGAACCGAAGCTTTAGCAATTGCAAGCTACGCTAGTTCCCACTCAATGGTTTATCCTTCAACCATCAATTTATCACCTAAAATAACAAGAATTGCAAATGGACAACCAGCTACCATAACAGCCACAGTCCTTGACAATAAAGGAAATCCTTTAAGTGGCGCAACAGTAAACTTCCAAACTACTGGTGGAAAACTTAGCTCCACTACAGGAGTAACCAATTCAAATGGACAAGTAATAGTTACATTATCAAATATTCCTTCTAGTACTAGTGTTACCGTTACTGCATCTGTTAGTGGTAATTATGGTAATCTATTATATGATAATCCATTAGATCCAAGACAAAATCTAGTAGCAGAAAATATTTTACCTCAAATTGTCTCAGACATTTCTATTATAAATTCTGATGTTACAGCTAATGTTGCATTAAGCCAAACAGTGAATTCACCTGTTAATGTGGGAAATAAAATAACTTATACAGTTACCGCCACGAATAATGGGCCGAACACTGCAACAGGCATAGTAATAAATGATGTATTGCCTTCTGGATTTACAGCTACACCCTCAGCTGGAACATATTATAATGGTCAATGGGTAATTTCAAGCCTTACATCTGGTTCATCAGCTACTTTAACCATTAATGGCATTGCTACAGCAGCTATGGCTGGAACAAATATCATAAACACTGCAACAGAGACCGGACAAGATCAATATAACTCACAATCACCGACTAGCACTGCCAGTTCATACGTTAATGATGCTGTATTAACTATCTCTAATACTGGAACAACACCTGTAAACGTTGGAGATACTGGAAAATTCACAATAACCGCAACTAATAACGGACCAGACACCGCAAATAACATACAAATAAATGATCCACTACCAACAGGATTCACTTATTCAGCAACCGCAGGAATCTACAATTCCACAACAGGCATATGGACAATAAACAGCCTCGCAAGTAGTGGAACAGCAACACTAACATTCACAGGGCCGATAACAACAGGAATGGCTGGAACAACAATAACCAACCATGCAACCGCAACATGGACCGAATACCCAAGCAAAGTAACAATACCAGACAGCACAATAAATGTAAACAAAATGGCTAGTATAGCTATCACCAACACAGGAACAACACCAGTAAACGTCGGCCAAACAGGCACATTCACAGTTACAGCAATTAACAATGGACCAAACGCAGCAAACAACATACAAATAAACGACCCAACACCAACTGGATTTACTTTCGGAACACCAACAGTCGGGACTTACAACGCTGCAACAGGCATATGGACAATAAACAGCCTCACTAGCGGCGCAACAGCAACACTAACATTCACAAAAACAAACATACCAGCCTCAATGGCCGGAACAACCACAACCAACACCGCAACAGCAACATGGACCGAATACCCATCAACAGTCACAATACCAAACAGTACAATACACGTCAACCAAGCCGGACTTACCATCACCAACACTGGAACAACACCAGTAAACGTAGGTGACACAGGAACATTCACAATAACCGCAACTAACAACGGACCAGACGCAGCCACAAATATAAAAATTAAAGATTTAATACCAAACGGATTCACAGCCACCAATCCAACAGCTGGAACCTACGATGGAACCACATGGACAATAAACAGCCTCGCAAACGGAGCAACAGCAACACTAACATTCACAAAAAACAATATACCAGCCAGCATGGCCGGAACAACCACAACCAACACCGCAACAGCAACATGGACAGAATACCCATCAACAGTCACAATACCAAACAGCACAATATACGTCAAACAAGCAAACGTAGCATTAAGCCAAACTGGAAACTATTCAGGTAATATTGTAACTTTCATAGTGACCGCTACTAACAACGGACCAGATACAGCTACAAACATAAATATTAAAGATTTAATTCCAACAGGACTAACAAATGTAACTGTTACACCTTCACTTGGAACTAGTTACAGTAATGGCGTATGGACAATACCAAGCCTAACATACCTGGCAACTGCAACTTTGAATATTACTGGAAATGGAACTGTCCAAAAAACATTCTACAATAATGCTACTAAAATAAATCAAACAGAATATGACCCTAATGCACCTGAAACAACTACATATGGAGTTTACGTACCCAGTGTAAATATAGGCGTATTTAACACTCCATGGTACTATCTCCAAAGTACTCAAAAATATTTGTATAAGTATGTTATGGGTAATACACCTGTGTTTATGTGGAATGTGGTTAATTCAAGTTCAAAAGATGAAGCAACTGGTGTTATTTCACAATACATCATACCCAAAGGCTTCCAATATGTTGGCAGCAGCACAAGTGGAGATGTAGGAACAATCACATATAACTATGATGCTGTAAACCAATGGGGTATTCTAACCTGGAATATCGGATACATGCCTCAAGGCGGATCAGTAATGACATATGTAACCCTAAGAGTAAATGAAGTAGGTAATGGAACAGCAGACCTAACCACCATAGCAAACCTAACACACGTCGACCAAACCGACAGCAATCGCACTAACGACCAAAACATTACATGCCCTATAGAAGTTCCCCCATCAGCTGATACACAAGTAAACCAAACATACACAACATACACACAAAACAACAAAACATACGCAGTATACACCATAACAGTGAAAAACAACGGACCCAGCAACGCAACAGGAGTCCAAATAACCGACATACTACCATCAACAGTAAAATGGGTTTCAGATACATCAGGAGGATTATACAATAATAACATATGGAATATAGGAAATATCACAAGTGGAGACACCAAAACACTAAACATAACAGTACAAATAACCGGAACAGGAACCATAATAAACACGGCAAAAAGAACAGCACAAACAGAAAGCGACATCAACTACAACAACAACGCACAAACAACATACATCACAATCTCAGGAACATACAAAAAAACAGTGAATATTGGAGTGTTTAACACCCCATGGTACTATCTAGATACAGATAAAAAATATTTGTATAAGTATGTTATGGGTAATACACCTGTGTTTATGTGGAATGTGGTTAATTCAAGTTCAAAAGATGAAGCAACTGGTGTTATTTCACAATACATCATACCCAAAGGCTTCCAATATGTTGGTAGCAGCACAAGTGGAGATGTAGGAACAATCATATATAACTATGATGCTGTAAACCAATGGGGTATTCTAACCTGGAATATTGGATACATGCCTCAAGGTGGATCAGTAATGACATATGTAACCCTAAGAGTAAATGAAGTAGGTAATGGAACAGCAGACCTAACCACCATAGCAAACCTAACAAACGTCGACCAAACCGACAGCAATCGCACTAACGACCAAAACATCACATGTCCCATAGAAAGTCCACCATCAGCCGATACACAAGTAAACCAATCATACACAACATACACACAAAATAATAAAACATACGCAGTATACACCATAACAGTGAAAAACAACGGACCCAGCAACGCAACAGGAGTCCAAATAACCGACATACTACCATCAACAGTAAAATGGGATTCCGACACATCAGGAGGATACTACAATCCCAACACCACCGGAACAGGCGCAGGAATATGGAATATAGGAACTATAAACAGTGGAGACACCAAAACACTAAACATAACAGTACAAATAACCGGAACAGGAACCATAATAAACACAGCCAAAATAACAGCACAAACAGAAAGCGACATCAACTACAACAACAACGCACAAACAACATACATCACAACATAAAAAAAAGAAATGGAGAATGTTCTCCATAATATTTTTATATGTAAAACTTTAAAATTGGAGCATAGGAAGTTATATCAATGAATAAAAAAATGAAAATTTATAAAAAACCGATATTAAAGACATATGGTAATTTAAAAAATATTACAAAAGGGGCTGGATCTACTTATGATGATGCTGATCAACACGGGGGTAATGTAGTATCCTAATTTTATAAACAAATTTTTTTTTTATTTAATTGGTTTCTAAAATAGCAATTTTTTTTTATGTATCTTTTGAATTTTAGAAATTTTATATCTAAAACTAAATATCATTAAAAATTTCAATTTGTTTTTGAAAAATTAGTATGATCTTTTAACCACAAATATAATATCGTAACAAGCCATAATTCCCTTAAATTTTCGCTTTTATTTGTAGACTTATATTTATTATAGATTTTTTCTATAATATCCAAATTAATATACTTATCCAATAAGGAATTATCTGTTGAAAAAATTTCATTTAAAATATTTTTTTCATATATTAGAAAGTTCTTTTGAAGTACAGGAGTAAAAAATTTTTTTGAATGACGCCATTGGATTTCTTTAGGTAAAATATTTTCCATAGAAATACGATGAATGTATCTGACCCATCCTGATCTGAACTTCATATCGTCAGGTATAGAATAACAAAATTCAACAAGCCTCTTATCAAAAAAAGGATGTCTGTTCTCAATAGAAAAAGCTGCCGCAATTCGATCTTGCATTTCTAATGTATATTGATGAGAAAATCTGCTAATCATGAAATAATGGTGCTTTCTGGCAGTTTTGGCTTCATTTATAAGTGAAGTAAAACTGAGGCTTTTTAAATAGTTTTCACTACCATTTATTTTTGTAAAATTTTTATTTAATATAAAATCTTCTTTTTCATTATTTTTAACTAAATACAATATCTTAATCAAAAATTTTTTTAAAGTAGTAGGTATCAAAGGAATCAGTACTAATTGAAGCAATAAATTGGAAAAGTTATGTTTACTATGTTTAGAAGTATTATAAATTTCATTTATAAGTTTTTTCCATTTAAAGGTGACTGCAAGATCGCGAAGATAATTAGCTCCATGTGAAATAATTTCGTCACCTCCACTTCCCCCTATAATTATCCTCATATTATCTTTTTGCATTTTTTTATACATATTAGAAAGAATCGCCATATTTATAGTATAAAACGGCTGATCTTGACAATATAAATAAGATTCCATTTTTTCTAATGGACTGATTCTATCACTGCGAATAAAATGAGAATTAATTCCCTCACTATTGACTACTTTATTAATGTAATAACTTTCATCTGCTTGAGGAATGTCATCAAAAATCATTGAGTAAGTGTTAACTTCATCTTTACATGAATTTTTATTTTTTAAGATATCTTTAGCCATACAGACTACTGAAGATGAATCTAAACCTCCACTTAATTCGAATCCTATTGGAAAAGCACTTCTCAATCGGCAGTTAACTGCTTCTGCAAAAATATTGCGAAAAGCATTGATATAATCTTCTTCTGAATTCATTATTATTTTAGATTCTTGATCAATCTCCCAATATTTTTGCTTACGCTTATTATTTTTACCAATAGTTAATGAATATGCTGCTGTTAGACTGAAAATATTCTTATAAAATGTTAATTTTTTATCTGTAAAAACTTGCATTAAATAATATGCAACTTTAAGTTCATTTATATAATTAGGAACTTCAGAGATTATAAAGAGAGCTTTTATTTCTGTGGAGAAAACAAATATTTCATCAGATAAATAGTAATAAAATGGTTTCACACCCATATGATCCCTTGCACAAAACAATTTCTCTTCATTTTCATCCCAAATAGCAAATGCAAAATCTCCCAGTAAATATTCAGGACATTTTTCACCCCATTTTTCGTAAGATTTCAAGATGTAATAACTGTCAGATACATCCACCTTGTTTTCAATCTTTAATTCTTCTGATAGTTCCTTACGATTATCTATCCGAGCATCAGCAGTGATAATTAAACCTGCTTTCTCATCATAAAAGGGAAGCTTCTCATGCAAAGATTCGGATGTTGTCCACAGCATTTGATGGCCTAATGCAACCGATCCATCAACCCAGACTTCAGATCCGTCTGGTCCTCGATGCGAAAGCTTGTCGTTAATCTTTTTAATTAGTTCCAGTTTAACTTTTCGCCCGTCCCTGTAGAATATCCCTGTTATAGCACTCATAATCTGTCCCCAATATCTTCTTTAACTATCCTTACAACTTTATATATTTTTTCAAGAGAATCTGATATTTCCAAAATGGATATATCTACGTTTTTAACAATTTTTTCACACTGAAAGAAATTATCTGGAAGTTCTAATTTGGAAAACATGTGAATTCCAAATGTATTTTTGACAAGTTCTATAAAAGCTTCCTGAGGTTTTAGATCAATTATTTTAGATTCTTTACCTCTCTGTAGAATATAAATCTTTTTTAGTGGTATTTTATTATTAGAAAAGGATGCTGGAACAGACGCATATGTTTTACCGATTATTTCTAAGTTTAAGGTGGATTCTTCTAAATGTAAACCCATAACTTCTCGGGATTTAGGTGAAAGCCTTAAGCTTGGAAATCCTGGAGAGATGAGTGGAATGTTATTATCATCAAATTCTATTGTTATGTAATCATCTGCTACTATAGGATATCCTTCATTGTAAAATGCCATGGCTGTTGTTGATTTTCCATAGCCCTTAAATCCTGAAAATGCTATTGCTGAACCGTTTATATTCACAGAGCTGGCGTGTAGTACAAATAAACCTCTCAGACGTAGGAGTGTTGCAAATACTGATCCAAGAAGAAAATATTCTAAAATTGTTTTATTTACTCCATGTGCAGCATCTATAATTATTGAACTCTTAGTTATTTTGAATTTGCCTATTACGTCCCAAAATCTATATATAGTATTTTTTGTAACTTTATAACTTATCTCTTCGTTCAGTACATCTTCAATAGGCAAATCAACTTCACCTAAATAAATGGTTATATCTGCTGTTTCTGATTCTGATGGTATTAATTCAGGTAGTGGTATTACAGAATGAATTTTTAGTCCAAATGCTTCATATTTGAAGCTTAAATCATTTGATTTAACAGATGCCATATTAATAATTACTATTCAGTATATTTAAAAATATTGTATTATAAAAAAAATTATAATTAATAGTAAATATCACATTTTTAGTCTAAATATAAATAATGATTATGCTAATAATTTGTTATGTAACTCCAAATGGACTTGTTAAAACTAATTAATGGAATATTTGAATTCAAGTTTTAATTTGATAATGATTTTTTACAGAATTAATTTGTTTAGTATCAAATATATAACAGATAAAAGCATTATACATTATTGATTACTGATAGATAGAGGAACATGAATGAAAAAACCATTCCCTAAAGGCATTGTGCTGATAATTTTGTTAACAGTTGTATCCATGTTTTGCATAGTTTTATTCCCATTAAGTAAATATTCTATTAATATCGTTTCATACTTACTCTTAGGATTGTTTTTACCGGGTTACGCATTTATGACAGCCACATATCCTCTGAAAGATGATTTGAGCATGTTCAAACGAATCTTGGGAAGTATCGTTATAAGTGGTTTGTTAGCTCTTATTTTATTATTGATATCCTATTATCAGATCGTTGGAATAAGTTTTTCAAGTGTATTTCTTTTAATTGGAATTTTGACCATCATATTATCTATCGATGCTTTAGAAGGATATATGAGGAATTCAGTAGGAGATGATGTTAGATACCCGGAAGAAATAGAGATTTATAATATTCATCATTCATTTAAAGATATTTATATAGTTATATTTTTGACAATTCTTTCTCTGGCTGTTCTGTCAATACCCATAGCATACATCGTGAGCTTTTTCATTTATAATTTGAAATTTGTTTTTAGTTATTTATTAATATTCATGGTTTCTGGCTACGCATTTTGGGCTGCTTTAATACCAAGAAAACAACTTAAAGCTAAAAGGTTACTTCTCACCTTGATCTTCGGGATAGTACTATTTATTGCATCGTATCAACTCCTAAAATTCGACCTAATAGAAGGACCATCACTTGTTTTTACAAGTATTTTATCAATATTTATAGGATTAATGTGTATAATAACAATTTTAAGGAGAATAAATACCCCAAAAATAGGAAAACATACTGGTAAAAAATATGATGTTACAAAAAAAGAAGTTGAATATGAGAAAGTAGAATCCAAAAGTCCAATCAGTAATAAACTCATTAAGGATGATAAAAAGTTGGCTATACTTCACAATGAGCAAGGATCTAGTAAATTTCTGACTAAGGAGCCTGATTTACAGAAGAGCTCTAAAACACGTTTTAAATCGTTGGATCTTTTATTAATAGCCATTATAACTGTTATATCCATTGTATATATTTTAAATCCAATATTAAACAATTCTATTTATGAACCCATTTTGGGGATAATATTAATATTATTTTTACCGGGATATGCTATAGTTTCTGTTATATTTCCTAAGAGGGATTATTTAGATGGTGTTGAGCGTTTATCGCTGAGTTTTGGTTTTCCTTTAATCGGTTTAGCAATCATATTGTTTTTAACTTATTCTACACAAGTTATAATTAGTTTGAAATCGTTATCAATTACATTTTCAGTTTTTACATTATTAATGGTCTTAATAGGATATATAAGAAGGAAAAGAGTAGCAGATGATGAAAGATTTTATGTTAACTTCTCTGGATCTAAAACTAGGAAAATTTTAACAATAATATTAATCTTATCAATTGTATTGACTATTTCAACTGCTGTTTACATTATTTTCACGCCTAATCAGTCTGGATCAACTGAGTTTAACCTTTTAAGTCCTGTTGGTAATGCATCTGTTTATCCAACTAATTTGGCGGTTGGAAAAAATGGTACGGTGGTATTAGGCATTGTAAACAATGAATCTGAAACGGTTAATTATAATTTGGTTGTTACTTCAGATGGTGTGGTTATAAGTGAACAGAATTTAACACTGACAAACGGTGAAAATAAAGAGATCCCATATACATTTACTGCAGGTTCTGTAGGTTATAAGAAAATTGAGTTTTTACTCTATAAAATGCCGGACAATACAAACATTTACAGATCACAGTATATTTATGTAAACATGGTTTAAAATAGAAGTTATAGTGGAATAATTCTAAAATAGTTGATTTACATACTAATATATTATAAATATCATTTTATTTCACAACTATCAAATTCTTTTATGAATACATTTACAATTACTTAAGACAGAGGCACATAAATGAAAAATCCATTCCGTAAAGACATTATACTAGTAATCATATTAACCATTATATCCATTATATCCATAATTATATATCCTTTAATTAAATATCCACTTAATATAATTTCATATATACCTCTTGCACTGTTTTTACCAGGTTATGCATTTATGGCAGCCACATATCCTCTGAAAGATGATCTAGGATTGTTGAAACGTATCATTGGGAGCATTATATTAAGTGTTTTGTTAACTCTTCTTTTAATATTAATAATCAACATTAAAATTCTAGGAATAAATTTAACAAGTGCATTCCTTTTAATTGGAATTTTGACGATCCTACTATCCATCGATGCTTTAGAAGGAAATTGGAGAAATTCAAAAGAAGAAGATATTGAAAAAGAAGAAGATATTGAAAAAGAAGAAGATATTGAAAAAGAAGAAGATATTGAAAAAAGAAGTTTCGTATCAAAGGATCTATTATTAATATTTTTAACCACCCTATTGGCTATTATATTTATTGTAACTCCTAAGTTGAATGAAACTTTTATTAGAACAATTTTAGGACTATTTTTAATCCTGTTCATACCGGGTTATTCATTAATTGCAGCATTGTTTCCTAAAAAGGGGGATTTGGATGGTATTGAACGGGCTGCTTTGAGTTTTGGTTTGAGTCTTGCTGTAACACCATTAATAGGATTAGCACTTAACTACACATCATGGGGGATTAAGTTAACACCAATACTAATCTCATTATCCGCATTTACAATAATAATGGTTCTCATTGCATACATCCGCAGAAGAAGAGTTCCAGAAGATGAAAAATTCTATGTAAACTTCGGTGGATTCATAAGTTCAATTAAAGAGTCATTCAAAGGTGAATCAAAAACAAGTAAAATCCTTTCAATAATCTTAATATTATCAATAATCTTAGCTATAGGTACAACTGCATATATAATTATCAAACCTAAACAGGGTGAAACATTCACAGAATTTTATATTTTAGGTCCAGGAGGACAAGCATCGGGTTACCCTACAAATTTAACTGTAGGACAGAATGCCAGTGTGATAATAGGTATTGTAAACCATGAGTACCAAACAGTTGATTATAATTTAGTTGTAACTTCAAATGGTACGGTTATGAGTAATCAAAATATTACACTAACAGATGGTAATAAGACTGAGATACCCTACTCATTTTCATCAAGTACTGCAGGAAATAAGACAATACAATTTTTATTGTATAAATTACCGGATAATACAAATGTGTATAGATCCCTTCATTTATTTGTGAATGTAGTATAAAACGTGACAGACATTTAATATATTTAATATTCATATCTTAAATTAAGAATCATTTTGATAATGGATTTATATTAAAAGTTTGTTTGATATCAAACAAACTGATTCCACTGATTGTTTCGTTTAAAATCATATATAAACATTTTTTTTGTGAAATGCATCACAATATGGTGAGGAAGAAATAGGAAACATTATATACTACAATTATTAGATCATAATACTATGATATCTACAGTAACCACAACCACAACTACCGTAACTACACCCGAGGTTATGGCTTACAGTATTATTGCAGTNNCAATAATCTTGTTAGTTTTAATAGCCCTAATAGCTGTAGCTGTGAGCGGATGCACAAGTAAAAATACCAATTCAACCGGTGTAAACCAATCCTCCACAAAATTAGCATTTACCAACAACGGATCAACATGGTTCCATTTTGACGCAGTGATAGAGAATATGACAATGAAAAATGGTACAGTACAAAACTTCTACGTTGAAGGATACATGAAACCTGGCGGTAATGTAACAATGGATTTAAGTGGCCTTGGAGGCTATGGAAATCAAGCTTTACCCGCTGGAACAAGCGTCAGAGTAATGGCCTGGAAAGGATTATTCAACCAAACCATGAATTCGAACTCCAGTACTATGAACTTAGATATGCAAGGCTGGTCGAAAACTTTAACTCCTCAAACAAGTGACCTAACATACAACGTTACAGTACCAAATTTACCAGTTAATCAACTACCTGCAAACATCACAGACAACTACATCCAAATAAGCACAGATCCAACACTCCTAACATCCGATAATGACTCCGCAACAACACCAATTTTCGAAGAAGAAATTTTCACAGTTAATGCAAACGGTACAGTTACAATGGTTTATGTAACACCAGCTACGTTATGTAACATAATGGCACATGTGGTATAAAAAAAATAAAATCTTTCCTTTTTTTTCTTTTTTAGAACTTAAATTTTATCAAACTATAAAGTGATATTTGTGGATAAAAAAATAAAAATAAGCATTATAACAATATTGATTATTATTTCGGGTTTTATGATATATGAAATAGCTAGTGGTAACTTACTTAGCTATGCTTTTGATGAAATAGGGTATAATTATACCGGTTTTGTATCTATACCAAACGAAACAACCAACGGTGGTTCACTTGGAGGAACATATAATATTGAAGGAAAAGGTCAAAAATTCACATTCAACGTGGACCTGAGGGGAGCTCAGAATTTTGAAGATCCTCTATGTTACACTAGTAGTGGATTGACAGGTAATGGTACGATTGATACAATTAATATAACTTCTAATACCATTAAAGATCTTCTTAATCGTAACTTTAAATCAGCTATGTTTCAAACACCAATGACTGGACATTTTGATATGAAATGTGCAGCATGGACGGGTTATAGTAACTTTTCAAATAATGGTACAGATTTCCTAGGTTACTTTAAAATTAATGGTGTAGATACAGATTTCCAAGGAACATATAAATTTGTCCCAGATGGAACTAAGATCGCTGTAATAACCAGTTACACGTGGAATTCTGTTGGACAAACAAATACTACACAAGTAGATAGGACATATTATATGTAAATATTTTATTCTTACATAAGATTTTCTTTTAATATTATTTACTTAAGAGTATTATTTTTAAATAGAACATTTTTAATAATAATAGTTAATAGGTACATTATGATAGATTCCTATAGATCTAGCATTACATATATGGCCACTTTTATAATACATTTGTTTAATAACATATGGGTTTATTCATTCATATAGTTTACTTACTTATTATGCCATATACGCAGAGCTGCTGTTAATTTAAGAGTATGTGGCATTGCGATTCATTTCTTTTGGTTCTAGATACTAAAAAAAATACTTACATCTCGCTTAAGATTTCTTCAACTTGTGCTGCGCGTGTTTCCATTTCATAGGATATTAGTCCAAGCTGTGCTTCTGGATCGGTTAAAAGGGTCAATATGGCATTTAAACCAGGAGGAATAAGTACAATAGTTCCTTGGAGCTGAATCAGGATTATCTCTTCTTAAATCATGATATTTTACTTAGATAAGTCCTCAACCACAAAATTCTGTCCATTTTTTTCTTACCTTCTATTTTCCTCTTTTTAGGAGTAACCAGGAAAGTTTATTCAAATTCAGTATTTAGCTTCTGATATAAATTCTATCTTCATCCACAATAATGGTGGCTGTCCCCCTGTATTTTCATAATATAGACCCATACTTAGATTCCAATTTTTTAATCCGCATCATAGATTTATATACCCCAGCTGATCTCTTCCTTCAGATTTGAATAACAAAAATTTTGATTTATTTTAACCCTTTTCTTTATACTTCTAGCTCTTTGAAGGTGATTTTAAATTTTGTTCCATTATTTCCATCAAGCGTAATCTCACCATCAATTTGGTCGGTTAAACTGGTTACCATTTGTAAACCAAGTGAATCTGTATTTTGATAGTCTATATCTTCTGGGAATCCTATTCCGTTATCTTTTACTGTAAATTCATAGTGAGTGTCTTTTTTATGGAATTCTATATTGATTTCTCCCATTTTTCCATCTGGAAATGCGTGTTTTAGACTGTTTGTTATGAGTTCATTCACTATTAATCCTAGGGGTATTGATGTGTTTATGTCTAGGAAAATATCATCAACATATATTTTTAGTTTTATAAGATTTGGATCAGCCACATAGGTATGGAAAAGTTCATTGGCCAGTGAAGTGATGTAATCACCAAAATCTATCCTTTTGAGATCTGTGGATTGGTATAATCTTTCATGTATAAGGGCCATGGACCGTGCACGGTTTTGACTTTCTTTGAAAATATCTTGGGATGCTTTATCTTTTATATAACTGGACTGAAGATTTAATAAGCTGGATATAATCATTAAATTGTTTTTAACCCGGTGATGTATCTCTTTAAGGAGCATTTCCTTTTCTTCTAATGATTTATTTAAGGTATTTTCTCTATTTTTTAGCTCGGTAATATCCTCTAAAACCACCACTACTCCCTCTATTTTTTCTTCATCTCTTAGAGGACTGTAATGAGCTATGACTGTTTTTTTCTCACCATTTTTCCTGTTGACTAGATCCCATTCAACTTCTTCAATTTCTTTGCCAATGATAATGTCTTTAAAAGCAGATAATACTTCTAGATTCATTTTCATCTTGGGGGCCAAAGTCATTAAGCTTTTTCCCACTAATTCTTTCCTTTCGAAACCTGTTAATACCGATGTTTTTTGGTTAACTTCAGTTATGTTTCCAATTTTATCTATCAAAATGATTGATTCTCCTGCTGTTTCAACCACTTCCCTATATTTTTTCTCGGATTCTCTGATTTTTTTTTCAGCTTTTTTTAGTTCAGTGATGTCTTCAGATATACCCAAGAGATATTGGGGAGTTCCTTCCTTGTTAAGGATAGGAATTTTTTTGGTGTGTAATATTCTTTGACCTAAATTTTTGGTTTCAATAGTTTCTTGGGGTATATCTAACATTTTTTTGTTTTGAAGCACTTTCCTATCTTTTTGTGTGAAAAAATTTGCTTCTTCTTTTGGGAAAAAGTCATAGTCAGTATTACCAAGTAATTTTTCTCTGGAATGTCCAAACAAATCTTCTGTTGCTTTGTTAACCATCTTAAAATCTAATTTATCAGCATTTTTAACAAAAATTATATCCGGAATATTTTCGACAATATTTTCCAGAAATTCCTCACTCTCAATCCTTCCATTTTCAGCCTTTTTGCTCTCTGTGATGTTCATCATCATGCCAGATATGATATTATTTTCTAAATGTGCACTGAGAAGAATAGTAATTGTTTCACCAGTATGGGATATCATGTCCAATTCATGATGACTAAAACTGCCCTCTTTTTTGAGTTTTTCAATGATCTTATTTCTATCTTTAATATTTTTATAGAGTGGTGGTGATTTTGTTGTTTGAAAATCTTCAAAACTTTCAAAATCAAACATTTCAACCATAGTATCGTTGGCAAAGAGTATATCTCCATTTAAGTTGGTTTTATAAATCGCAACCATTGAATTATCAACCATCTCACGGTAGCTTTTTTCACTATCTTTCAATTCATTATTAACATTATTATTGTAAAGAGCCAATTCTATGTTGAATTTCAATTCATTAGCACCGAAAGGTTTCAACAAGTAACCATAAGGCCCAGTTAATAGGGATTTATCCACATTATGATCTTCAGAATGAGCATTTAAATAAATAACCGGTATATGCAANNAGCTTTCTCTACAGCTTCTTCGCCACTGGATGCGATATATAGAACTTCATAACCAAAGGATTCCAATGTTCGCTTAATATCCATGGCTTCTATGTTCTCATCTTCTACTAATAGAATTTTAACATCTGCCATTGTGAATAACCCTATTATATATGTATCTAACAAACTCCTATTTGTTATTATTGGCAAATGGATAAATAAATGAAAATTAACTTGTTTATATTAATTTTGTTTTTGGAGATATTTTTTTTTCTTAGACTGGACATTCCTATTATGGAATCATTAAAATGCCTTTAGAGTGAACATTTTAAAATAAAATAAGTATGAATATATATTGTTAAAAAGATTTTACAGTATATTTTACAGATTAGATGGTGACATAATCTATAATATACTAAGAATATTATGAAAACTATTGTACTTGTAAAATAGTATTTTGCCTAAATACTTACTTTCTCAATGAATCTGTTTCGGTTGCTATTGTATGAGTATTATATGTTGTTGTAGTGGTTAGCATAATAGATTAATGAGGAGATAAATAGTTTGATTTTGTCGCTTGCTTGCAATAATAAAAGAATATGGGAAAATGTTTTCAGACATGAAATTGTTGGTTGTTTAAATTAGCTTGTATAGTTTGAATAGCAGAATAAATATTTGATTCTATAGCTTCTTTGAACAAATTTTTAAGAGCATAAACTGCAAGTGATAAAGAAGAAGAGAGGTTTTGGTTTTTAGCTGATCTTTCTTATTATTTCTCTTATTGATTCTTCTGCACTTTTTTTCACGTAAATATCATCATCTTGCATTGCAATTTTTAGAACATCCAATGCATCAGGATCTCCAATTTCTCCAAGGGCGAGTGCAGCTTTTTCCCTTACAATGGCGTTTTCATATTTTAATGCATCAATAAGTGGTTTTAAAGCTTTTTTTCCAAAGTTTCCGAGGCTTCGTGCTGCTTTCCATCTTGCTGTAGCGTTTACATCACCAAGATGTTCTATGAGGGGCAAGATCGCCCTTTCATCACCTATTTCACCTAGGGCCCATGCAGATTTTGAACGAACATTCCCATTTTCATTTTCAAGAGCTCTGATTAGGGGCATAACTGCCGGTTCTTTTATCTTTTCAAGGGCTTCAGAGGCCCTCCACTGCACACTTGATGTTGTATCATTTAAAGCAACTATCAATGGTTCCACAGCCCTTTCATCACCTATTTCTCCTAGTACTTCGGCTGCCCTGTACCTTATTTCGGGCTTTTCATCTTTAAGGGCTTCTATAAGTATTTTAACAGCCTTTTTAGATCCAACTCTTTCAATGGTTTCTTCAAGTCTTTGGTGTTCATCTTGACTTTTGTCTTCTTTAACCAGATGTTTTTTCATGTTTTCAAGTTTTTGAATAACTCCAGCAGCCAGTTCTCTTACATCCTCATCTTCATCGTCTAAAACCTTTCTAACATAATTTAAAGCTTCGTTATCCCCAATTTTTTCAATAATTTCAACTGCTCGTTCCCTTACATGACAATTATTATCATCCAATGCTACTATAAATAGTTCAAGTGGTGATTCTTCTATTTTACCTAGTGCAGTTAATGCGTACTTGCGTACTCGCCAACTGTCATCTTCAAGGAAGTTCATGATAGGTTTAATCGCTTTCTCATCTCCAATTTCTCCAAGAGAGTTTATTGCATAGATTTTTACATCAGAATTTACATTTTCAAGAGTGTTAATTAGGGGTTCAACGGACTTTTTGCTTGCTATCTCCCCTAGGGCTTCTGCAACTCTCCATTGAATGTTGGGATCATCGTACCCTAGTGCCATGTTCAAGTATTCTGTTGCAAATTTGCCTCCAATTTCTCCCAAAGCAAATATAATCATTTCCTTGAACTCATCGTCATCATCGTCTAAATTTTTAATCAAAGATTCCACAGCTCTTTTATCTCCTATTTGTCCAAGCGCGAAGACTGCCATACTTCGCACATCTTTATCATTTAGGGTCTTGATAAGAGGATCAACAGCTATTTCTCCTCCAAATTCTCCGAGTGCTTCAGCAGCATTATACCTTATAAATTCATTNNTAAGATCTTTGTCTGTAAAGTTCAAAATTCCCATATAACCCTCTCTAAACTATATATTTGTTATTATATGTAACGGATATAAATAAATACTTTCACAATATAAACAAGTGTTGGTGATAAATGTCACATAATTTTCTTTTAAATAATAATTGTAATCATATTATTAGGAATTCTTAGACCTGTTATTGCATTCGATGTAGATGTTATAAGAATCATTGTTAACAGAAAATTGCCATGCTTTTACACCATTGAAAGTGGTTAGTGTAGGTGTTTCTGGGGTTCCTATGACCAACACCCATACCGGCGTGTACTGTGAAGCCAGTTCTTTGGGATTTTTTTTGCACTAATATAATTTGTAGTTTATTATCGTTAGTACTAGTCCATTGCGATTTTTGGTTATTATAAATGTGTAATAGTTGTTATGTGCTTAAAAAAGTCGTTCTGAGCTTCCTATCCAAAATAAGGTCCATAATACTTAAGATGTAAGCTATCAAAAGAATAATTCTGTAGATATGTATTGCATTGAGAGTTTAGAGTGAAAGAGTGCAGAAAATGGTATATTGCCCCATCAATTAAAATAGATTTCAATTGTAAAAGAGATAAAATAGTTTAATTCTTAAATAGTGTCCTATGAATAGCCAAAAAATATAAACTATTGACTTATAAATAGGATTTTGCCTGTATTATTTATACTGTTTTTAAACCTTTGGATCTTTTTTTGGAAGAACCTCCTAGTAAATAACAGAAAATAAAGCTATTGAAACAGCTTAAACTCATATGATCAGAATTCATGAGTAATGATTTTTTATTTATTTTCCTTTTTTATATGAAAGAGGCTGACCCATAATTATATTACCTTTTTATATATTTGTTATTAAATAATTTTTTTATATATCTTTTTTAGGGGTTAATTATATATTGGTGGTTGTTCTAGTATTATTATGGTGTTTGTGTTTATTTGGAGGTTGTGTTTATGGTTTTAAGGGAAGATAAAATGGGTCAGACTTTTTTGGTACCAGTTGATTTGAAAGAGTTTATTCCAAAGGATCATATATGTTTTTAT
>PLXT01000082.1 GCA_003151535.1 Methanobacterium sp. | reverse complement strand
TACCAAACCCACTCGGACCACCACAATTATTACAAAAATTTACGCTACTGCTATGACCTACTTGACCATATAAAAGAAATGGATTATCATATGTATTTACGTTTACCTGATTTGGATATAAAGTAATGGTATCACCAGTATTTCCAATCCCATCAACCCCAATTAATACTCCAGTTTCTTTTAAGACAGTACACCAAGGACTTAATGTATCCGTACAGCCACTGGCTACCGTACAACCGCTTGTACAACCAGTATCAGCACCTTCAAAAGCATTCCAGAACTTGTTTTCAGCTCTTGTACCCATATAAAAGAAAAAACCTTTGTTATTTGGGTATGTATCATTTAACCTAGTACCAGTATAAGCGCTAATAATTGTATCATCTTTCTTCAACCAAAATTCAGCAACCCATGCTTGGGGAACCCTTGTAGGTAAAACTTCATATGTTGACCCATCTAATTGATAGTAGCCTTGGTAGAAGCCGCCATTAAATTGCCCATATTGCCCCGTAAAATCTGAATTTAAATTAATAGGGTAAATGAATTGATTAGTAGAACCAGTAATGGCATTTAAATGAAGTCTTGAATCACCAGAAGGAACATATAAAGTCGTACCAGTTAAAGCTGATAATAAGACTAAATTTGTTGTATCGCCACTTTGTTTAATAAATGTAACCAGACCATTATCAATACCAGTTAACCCAACTGTATTGAATGTGTAGCCAGTGTTTGTAGCTCCCGTCCAACTAGTTAAGCTAGAAATTGTAATCCCAGATGTTGATCCAGTAGTAAAAATATTAGAGTTATTGAAATCGAAATAAGAAGCTAAACAGTCGTTGGCTACGTGAAGACTAGATTCATCGTTAGCTAAGTAAAAATCCCAATAATCACTATTGGATAAGACTACATCTAGTTTGTTGAAATTAAAATTTTTAATGTTTCCCATTATTAAAAGATGCCCACTTAGTTCTTTTGAATTTTAATGATAAAATCCATTTTTAGGGGTTTAGTAATAAATATTCAGTGTTTCTATTATATTTATAATAAAAGAATTATTTATGCCCATAATGAAAAAAAATAAAATAGAGGAATTGGTGGATTCAGATGGTGGGCCCATTAGTGGCGACAGAAACGTTACCAATGATAGCGAAGTAGAGACAGGTCCAGTTCAACAGCCTTGGAATGATGATTCTGATAATGAAAAAGGGGTATCTACAACAACTGATAGAGCAACTAGATATACTCAAGACATACCTTGGTTCGCAGTATACAGCTATGGCGGCGCAGGTGGTGCAGGTGGCCGTGGTCAAGCTGTGAGTGAAAATAGAATAAAGTTAACCAAAGAAGAATTTGAAAAAAATATTGAGGAAGATTTGGTTAAAAAATCTAAGTATGACGAGATTATACCTAAAATAACTGATGCTGTTGGTAAAATAATAGATAAAATAGAGGGCGCTGATTTATCAAAAGAACAGTTAGAAAAACTTAAACAACTAGTGTTAAAAAAAATAGAAACTAATGCCTAATTCAAGACTTGTCGATAAAGTATACCCTGTACCAGAACATTTAAAAAAATTTTTGGGTGGGAGTATTTCATATCATAATTTAAAAATGACTAAATCAAGAATGACTAGTGGTAAAGAAAAGGATATAAACGATTTCAATGCTAAAGGTGGCGATAATGTTTTAAAATGGGTTGAATTAACATTAAAAACGGATCGTGATGCAATTCATAATGTCAAACAAACAGGTATGAATGCTGGAAGAGAAAATGAATTTATAAAACCTCATGAAAAAGATCGTGATAACGCTAACCCCACAGCTGTGGGAGGATTACCAAAAATAAATAAAGGTAGTGTTAGTAGAAAAATCATCGATGACAAAGAAGTTTATAATGAATCTATTAAAGAAGAAATTAAAAAAATCAAATATTTAATAGAATACATAAATAAAAATAAAAAAACTATTTAACTATGCCAATACCACATTTACCAGATGGAGCGCAATCAGCCCTTGAAGTAGCTGCGATTGCTCAAAGGAATGCTTTGATTCCAATTAATACTTATAATAATCTTCAAACAGCTAATAACTATACTGCTACTCATACTAGAGCATTAGCTGATTCAGTAACGCCACATAACGGAAAAGGCAGTGGTCAATTCTTGGATACATTCAATTACAATGGCGTTGGTGCTGATTGGGATCAAAACGGAAACGCATTAATTCCAAATGGTCAAGGTTCTGGACGTAATCCAGCATTTGCAAATAATCTAGCAACATGGGGATATGGACCAAGTAGTTACTATTTGATGCCAAATACTTCATTAAACTCTGGACAAGTTACAATATAATGAAACTTTACAAATTATTTGAAGAGGTTATATTAGAAGCACAGCTTTTAACAGAAAATGTATCTGATCAGCAAGTTATTGACGCAATTAATAACAAATACAATATTAATATATTGTATGATGATTACCCAGATCAAACACCTTCTGTTACACCCAGTAAGAGATATATACAAGTGTATAATTTTGCTGAAACAAAGGCAGGTAATAAAGCAATTAGAGCATTTCAAATTTTTGGTGGTTCAAAAACAACCCCAAGACATGGTGCTTGGAAAATATTCAGATTGGATAGAATCCGTGGTTGGTTTCCAACTAAAGTACATTTTGCCCAACCTGTTTCAAATAAAGATGTAACAATACCAAAATATAATACACAAGGTGATAGAACCATGTCACGTGTAATGAATAAAGTAGAATTTAATAAATAAACAAATGGATACCACACCACCACCAGTAGATGTGAATAGACTCAAAGCAATTTTGAACGCGTCTAAACAATTAATGAAAAAGGTAGAAACAGGTGACTTTCAAACAGGAAACATAGACCCTAGAGCCTTAACCGAAGACGGAGTAGCTGGAATGCAAGCTGAAGGTATTACTAGACCAATGAATCAAATGGGTAGCAGCTCAGTGGGTTATACAGCTGAAACAGTAAAAAATTCAAGACTACCAGAAGCGATTAAAAAAATTATGATTGAAAAGCCTATAGTACAATTGGCCAGTCCAAACCATACATTTACATTAGATGATGTTTCCGAACTAGCAGAAAAGCCCATGGGTTTACCTAGAACCCCTAAAAATTCACCAAAAAAACAAATTAATGAAGCATACCCATCTAATTCAGAGTACTTAACTGTGACTAAAGAGGAATTAAAAGAAATAGTTGACAGTATGGTAAATGAAAAATTGTTAGAATTTTTCGTACAAAATAATAACAAAAGAGTTACTGAGGACGCAGTTAAAAAAACTATCGGTGTTTTAATTAAAGAAGGTAAACTTAAAAAAGTAAATTAATTAAATAAATATTTTATGAAAAGGGTCCACTTGGACCCTTTTTTATTTACAAAAATATATAACTCATTATATTAAAACAAAGTTTCAAAAAATATGAAAAAAATTAAAGTCTTATGTGTTCCCTCAGATCGTACAGGAGTCAGTTTTTTTAGGTCAACAAAACCGCACATTCATCTAGAAAAAAACTATCCTGATGAATTCCATATTGATATAGATTATGAGCCACAATTGGATAATGACGAATGGCTTAAACAATATGATATAATTCATTATCATAGAACGTTGGGTCAATATGAACATATGGAAGCGTTACTTAAAAGGTTAGATAATTTGAATATCGTGAGTATAATGGACTTAGATGATTATTGGTCTCCTGGGCCACATCACCCTGCATATCTTTTAATAAAAAATACAGGTTTAGATAAACTAATTCTAAATAATATTAAACTAGCAAAAAATGTTACAACCACGACTAAACTTTTTGTTGATGAAATTTCTAAACATAATAAGAACGTTTATGTGTTACCTAATGCTGTAGACGCAACAGAAAAACAATTTATTTCTAACCCAGAACCCAGCAATCGAGTTAGAATCGCCTTTTTAGGGGGTAGTTCACATTTAAAGGATTTAGAAGCTTTGAAAGGTGTTGCAGGTAGAGTTGCAAGTGAAGGGTTATTGGATAAAGTTCAATTTGTGTTATGTGGTTTTGATTTGAGGGGTACCATGACAATCATTGATGAAAAAACTGGTGAACAAAAGCAAAGACCTATTCAACCCCACGAAAGTGTTTGGTATGAATATGAAAAAATATTTACAGACAACTATGCGATAGTTAGTCCAGAATACAAAGAATTCCTATTAAAATTTAAAAATGAGGATTACCCAAATGTAACTAATGAACCATATCGTAGAGTATGGACAAAACCCATTAGTACATATGCTTCTAATTATAATTTGTTTGATATATCATTGGCCCCAATTGAGGAGAATATTTTTAATCAAGTTAAAAGTCAACTCAAGGTTGTTGAAGCTGGGTTCCATAAAAAAGCTCTAATCGCCCAAAATTTTGGTCCTTATCAGATTGATCTTAAGAATGCCTACCAATTCGGTGGTGGTTGGGATTCAGCTGGTAATGGTATTTTGATAGACACGCATAAAAATCACAAAGACTGGGCTAAATTCATTATTAAACTAGTTAAGGAACCTCAATTAATTACACAACTGAGTAATAACTTGTATGAAACAGTGAAGAATACCTATTCGCTGGATAAAGTAACAGAAACCAGACGAAACCTGTATCATAAACTAATTGCCGATAAATAATTTAATCGTTTACTTGTATCTACTTGTTTTTATTTGTATGTTTGATCAAATATTTTAATATGTCATTAAACGCAGAACAGATAATTAAAAACGCTAAAAAGTTTTTTAAAACAGCTCAGGAAAATAACTTTATGAATGATGATCTCATGACTTTCTTGGGAGAAGATTTCATTAAAGCACCAGCATCCACAATGAAGAACCTTCATAATGCTTTTGAAGGTGGATTAATTGATTATTTACTTAATGTAACGAAATTTGCTATCAATTTCAACAATACCCTACCTGAAGAAATGAAAGTCAATCAGGTATCGCTTATCAAAGTCTGCCTTCTTCACCAGATCGGTAAAGCTAAATTGTATAAAGTTTGTACAAGCGATTGGCATATTAAGAATCAGGGTAAAATGTATGAGTTCAATGAGGAAGAAGTATCGATGCGCGTGGGTGAACGCTCAGTATTTTACACAACCAAATATGGTATCACTTTAACTGACCAAGAATATATTGCTATTATCAACTTTGATAAATCAGACGATAAAATGGTTGAGTATCATAATACTATGCTGGGTGATTTGCTGAAAACAGCCTCATTATTTGCTATTAAGAATTCAAAAATTAAGTATAATGCCAAATCCGTATAACGTAGATAGAATAAGAGAAGATCTTTTCAAGGTTTTAAGTTCAAATAGTGATTTCTCAATGGATGACTTTAATAAAGCATTACCTAAAATGCCCAATAATCCAATTCCAAAAATAGACCTTAAGTTTGAGAATAGATCAACTAATCCAAATCCAGAATATGCCACTGCTGGTTCGTCAGCTTTTGATTTAAGGGCTAATGTTGAAAACGTAGTTTGGCTTAGTACTGGTGATATATCTATTATACCTACAGGTTTATTTTTCGAAATTCCAGAAAATTTTGAAATTCAAATACGTCCTCGTAGTGGGTTAGCCGCAAAAAATGGGGTTACTGTTCTAAATAGTCCAGGAACAATAGATAGTGATTACAGAGGAGAAATAAAAATAATCTTAATTAATCATGGTAGAGTACCATTTTGCGTTAAACATGGGGATAGAATAGCACAAGCTGTTGTAGCTAGTGTGTTAAACAAGAATATCGTTAATTTATCTAGGGTCGAAAAAATATTAGATAATACAGAACGGTCAGCTGGTGGATTTGGCCATACAGGTTTACAATAATTAAAATAACTAATATGAAATTGGATTTTAACGATCTATTGATTGTTCCGAAAGATATTACACCCATCACAACAAGATCCATCATAGATCCTTTCATAAAAAATTATTTACCACTTATGACTGCCCCCATGGATACAGTTGTAAATGAAATAAATGCAACAATTTATTTTGCTAATAGAATAATTACCTGCCTTCCAAGAGGCGTTAAATTAAAGCAGGGTTTTAAATCATTTTCCATATTAGAAGTAGAAAAATTATTTAATGAGGGTAATTTGAACCCCAATGGTAAATATCTAATAGATGTTGCTAACGGGCATATGGAAAATATTCTAAGTATTTCTAAAGATATAAAAGAAAAATACCCAAATCTAAAATTAATGGTTGGCAATATTGCCAACCCAAAGTCGTTCGAAAACTTATCCAATGTTGGTGTTGATTTCATTAGAATTGGTATAGGTGCTGGTGCGGGATGTTTAACCACAAAAAATACAGGTGTTGGGTATCCCATGGCAAGTCTCATAAAGGAATGTTATGCTGTGTCAGTAACCTTAAAAAAACCAGCGTATATTGTGGCTGATGGTGGGATGCAAGGTTATGCTGATATTATAAAAGCATTAGCCTTGGGTGCTGACTATGTAATGCTGGGCAGTGTGTTTAATAAAGCTTTAGAATCCGCTGGCCCAAATTATTTATGGCGGAGGATTAGGGTTAGCCAAAAAGTAGCAGAAAAAGCCTATAAATATGGTATCCCAGTTTATAAGAAATTTAGGGGTATGAGTACCAAAGAAGTACAAAGGAAATGGGGTGCGAAAATTATTAAAACATCCGAAGGTGTTATTAGGTATAGAAAGGTTGAATATACTCTAGCGCAATGGTGTGAAAATTTTGAACATTACTTAAGATCAGCTATGAGTTATACTGGTTCGCATAATTTAAAAGAATTTGTGGGTAATGTTAATTTAATACAAATAACAGATAATGCATATAAAAGATTTGATAAATGATAACGGTAGTATATTGTACGAAAGAATCAAAACCACAACACAGAGAGCATATAATTAAAACATCTGGGATAGATAAAACTATCGAAGTTATTGAGATAATAAATAATGGTGAGGGGTTAACTCGGCCATATAATCGTGGCTTACAACAAGCTAAATATGATATTATAGTCTACATGCATAATGATGTGATTATTGAGACCGATAATTGGGGTAAAAAAATACTTAAACATTTTGAAGAAAATCCCGAGTATGGTATTTTAGGTCTAGCTGGTACTACTGATATTCCAGAATCTGGTAAATGGTGGGAAGACAGGTCTAAAATGGTGGGTATTGTGAACCATAAACATGAGGGTAAAAAATGGGAATCAAAATACTCCATGAGCAGAGGAAGCGAATTAAACGATGTTGTAATAGTTGATGGATTATTTTTTGCAATTCATAAGGATAGGATTAAAAATACTTTTAATGAAAACTTTACAGGTTTTCATTTTTATGAAGTTGATTTTGTCTTTTCAAATTATTTGAAGGGGGTTAAAGTGGGTGTAATGTTTGATGTTAGAGTTACACATTTGTCTATTGGGATGACTAATGAAGAATGGGAGAAAAGCAGGCTGCAGTTTGCTGAAATTTATAAAGAAAACTTACCACAAAAATTAGTACCTGAGTTTCAAATACCAGAACCACAGAAAACTACCAATCTAAAGATCCCCATTAGAATAATAATCCAATCTAGCGGTGATATGAAGCTATTTAAGGCCATGTATGAGAAGATAGTATCTTTTCAGTATCCTAATTTTAAAATCAACCTAATCGCTGAAACGCCTATGTTAGGCGAGGTTAAACTACTTAACTTAGACAACATTGAATTCTTTGAAAGCTATTATGATATTTTATCTAAAAACCTTTCAATTGTTAAACTGGAAGATAATTTTTTAGATAAAAACGATGAACTAGTATTTTTCATAAATGAAAAAAGCATAATTCTAAATAATATTTTTGCAAATTTCACCAAAATATATCGCCAAGATAAAAACTCATTTGGTTGTGGGTTTCCGTTAACTTATAACGAGAATAAAACAATATTTTGTAGTAAGCTAGAGTTATTTTCAAATGATGAAAATAAGATCGCTATAAATATGAAGGATTCGAATACCTACTATAACGTGGGGTATGGGCAAATGGAAAACCCCATTGGAGGTTTATCAGATTGCTTTGTTACAACTAAGAATAATTTAGAAGTATTGAATTGGTTTAGTATTAATTTTGACACTCCGCTATATTTTAACGAATTCTCTCTACGCCTTTACTTAAGGGGAAAAATATCATATATTGATACAAATTCTTTAGTTGTCCAAAACAGTTTTGTCGGCCAAACAAATATTCAACAGGATTTTCAAACCCTTTTGAATACTATTTCTGCAGACAAAAAACTACAGAATCTTGTAAAAAAAATTAAATGATAAAGATATTATCAGGATGGACAAATAAAGGTGGTTCGACAATCGCCTTTATTAATTTAACAAACGCTTTAAATAGCTCTGGGTATGAAACTACTTTTTATGGTCCACATGAATGGCATTTGGATAAATGCAAATCTGATCTACTGCAAAATATCACCTATTCTCCTGATGATGTAATAATAGCACATTTTTTACGACTTCCAGAAAACTTAAACGTTAAAAAAATTATTTTAGCGCTTCACGAAAAGAATCTTTTTGAGATCGGTAATAATAAAAAATTCTGGGATATGGTAGTTTTTTTAAATGAAAAGCATCAAGCCTATCATAAGTTATATACAGGACCAAGTGTTATTATACCTAACCTGAAAGAGACTTTCATTAGAAAAGATAAAACTGACGTAATAAAATTTGCTGGTATTATTGGGAGTTTTGATGAAAATAAACAAACTCAGATATCTATCATAAGGGCGCTTAAAGCTGGTTATGAAAAAATATATCTTTTTGGAGATCCTAACACACCCTACTATAAACAAATTGTGGAACCTTTACTAAGTGATAGAGTTATTTTAAAAGGGTTTGTACCAGACAAACAATCAATGTATGATATGATCGGCTGTGTTTATCACAGTTCAAAAAGTGAAGTAGCTTGCTTAGTTAAAGATGAATGCTATGCAACCGATACGCTTTTTTTTGGGAATGAAGCGACAGACCCGCCAGTATCTACATTAAGTAATTCGCAAATATTAGACCTATGGATTAATTTATTATAACGATGAATATACATTCTCACATTTTGGCGTGGAACGAAGAAATGATTCTGCCATTCGTATTAGATTATCACTCAACAATATCAAGTAAAATATTTGTTTATGATAATATGTCAACCGATGGGTCCGATGAAATTTATGCAAAATATCCAAAAGTAACGGTTATTAAATGGGATAGTGGTGAGAAATTTGATGACCAAATGAATGCTGAAATTAAATCTAACTGGTATAAAAAATATAGTAGAGGTCAAGATGTTGATTGGGTAATTGTTTCAGATTGCGATGAGTTATTGTACCACCCAGACCTTATTAATAAGCTAAAAGAATACAAAAATGCTGGTGTTGATATCCCAGATATTGATGGTAGGAACATAGTATCTAACACATTTCCAGTATATGATGGACGTTTAATAACTGAAATATTACGTGTTGGTTCTTTAGAACCATACAAACCCATGAGAAAAAATATTGTATTTAATCCTGAGAAAGATATACTATTTGGTCCAGGTGCTCACTCCAGTCAATGCCAAAATTGTGTGCGTGGTAATCTACAAGAATTAAAACTTTTACATTATAAATTTTTGGGGAGAGAATATATTAAAAAACTTTATATCGCTAGAATTAAGCGTTTATCAGATTTTAATAAAAAATATAATCTAGGTTACCATTATTTCGAACTCAAAGAAACTTTCGAATATATGGATGATTTATTAGAAAAAAATATTCAAATTATTTAATATGAGCTTAAGGAATTACTTTAGAAATAAAATAATGGCAATATCTGTGGCATTTTCAAGCACGGAGAAGAATCTATTTAGCCAAGAGGGTAAATCTTTGGAAGAAGAAACAAAACAAGAACAAAGGCGTTTTCAAGGTACTGTACTTGATTCTTTAGTTCATGGTGAATTAACACAAGAGGTTAAAAATTTACGCTGGAGAACCTATAAAGTATTAAGAGAAATGGATAACTATAAATTTAGCTATTCAACTGATAAAAATGATGATACTATTGTTAAAACAGAAGTTGTAGATAAAAAAACATTTATTGTAAAAACTAGAATAGATACTTATGACGATTATGAATTAGAATTAGTGTTTGAAAATACTGGAGCAACATTAGGTATTATCGAGTCGAGCCATGATAATTTATCCCTTAAGCTTCATGAAGCAATGACTAAAAATGAAAAACCTCTTCAAATAGAGAGAACTTTTATTCCTAAATTTTATATTGAAAATTTCACCGAAAAATTAAATGTTAGACGAATTGATGCGGAAAATAAGTTGTTAGAATTTTATGTATCTAAGTACCCAGATGAGGGTAATTCTAAAAGTAGCGCATTCTTAAACCAAATAAAAAAAGTCATTGAAAATGGGCCGAGTAATTATAATTTTTTACAGTTTGACGAAGTTGGGTTTGTAACTAATCAGACAGCTGGCTTAGATGATCTTTTATTATACTCTTATAATAACTTAACGTTTGATAAAATAATCGATTTTAATGGTAAGTATGTAATCAAATTTAAAGCCCAAGTTTTAGTTAACGGTGAAGACTTAATAAAAGATTATGTGGAAAAAGAATTAGAGGAAAAATACGCAAATAAGGAAAAAAGGTAATGGTAATAGGAAATGGTTCTATAGCAAATATATTTAAGAATAATTATCAGTTTGATAACGACATTATTATTTTCGCCTCGGGGGTTTCTAATTCTACCGAAAAAGATTCAAACCAATTTCTAAGAGAAAAAGATTTGCTAGTAGAAACATTAGAAAAATATCCCAATAAAAAACTTGTCTATTTCAGTAGTATATTTGTAGGGTATTTAGATACTCCGTATTACGCGCATAAAAAAAATATCGAAGAAGTAATTAAAAATAGCGATAATTATTTAATAATAAGACTACCGCAATTAATAAGTAATTTTGGTAATCCTAAAAATTTAATTAATTTTTTTAAATCTTCTTTATTATCTGGATCGGAGATAACAGTTTTTAAAAACTGTTCTAGAGCGATAATTGACATCGCTGACGTTTTACTTGTTTCTCATTACTTAATAAGAAATATTAAAAACGATATAATAAACTTTGCTTCAATTGAATATGTTGAAGTGGTTGATATAATAATTAAAATTGCAAGTATTCTTAAAGTTCAGCCAAGAATAAAATACGTTGAGTATAAAACTGATTTAAAAATCGATAATAGTCCCATATTAAACCAACTAATAAGGATTT
>PLXT01000129.1 GCA_003151535.1 Methanobacterium sp. | reverse complement strand
AACTATTTAGTCTATTTTAAACATGGATGAGCTGGGAGTTTTCTTCCAGGACCATCTCCATTTCCAAACTATTTAGTCTATTTTAAACCACGCCTAAATTTGCGCAAAATCTATGTTAAAGGTTGTTAAACACTCCCTCAGATACCATCTGTAAGTCTACCTATAATAATGTTGTTTCTTTATAAGGGCAGACTATAAAATAAGTTCTATTGGATTTTTTTCTATACCAATAATATGTAATTCAAAACTTTTTTTGTCAGGAAACTTGTAGATCATTATAGAATCAACATTTACATTAACAATCTCTTTTAATCCGATTTCGATCTTTTTAAACTGAGATATGGTTACTTCTCCTTCAAAGACTGAATTCTGCCGCCAGTACAAGTATGTCTTTAAAAATTTATTTACTTTGTTTACCCTTGAAACATCAGCATCATAAACAACTATTAAATACATTTACCACCACATCTTAAAGCTTTTGTATTCTTTGTCACCAAGTACATGTTTTATCAATTTATAACATTCCAAACGCATTAGATATTTGTAAGAAACTTTTCTTCCAAGTTCTGGATGTTTAACCGTTGTTTCTAGTTTATTTTGGTATTCCTTAAGAAAAATTCTTTTCCCCTTGTCTTTAAGAAGTACGCCTACGTCCCTTTCAAAATCTTTTTCAGATAACATGTTATTATTTACGAGCTTAAAAATAACCCTTTCAACAATTAGGGGTTTGAATATATCTGCAATATCTAATGCAAGTGAAAATCTCCGTTCTGAAGGCTCATGAAGAAAACTGACTGAGGGATGTAAATATGTATGGTATATCTCAGAAAGTGCACTTGAATAAAGCAGAGAATTTCCGAAAGACATTAAAGCATTCATTTCTGTTGTAGGTGGCCTTATTTCACGATTTCCCATTTCAAATTTATTTAAAATCTCGTTAAAACTTTTATAATAAGCATACCATATCCTACCTTCATTACTCATTATCTGAGAAACATCTCCACCAATTTTTTCCTTTTTAATATCATCAATGAACGTTTCAACCTGTTTTCCTTTCTTCTTGTAATACTTAAGCGTCTGTAGGATATTATGTTTTATCCCTTTTACTATTTCACCAGCAATAACTGCCCTTTTCACAGAATCCAAATAATATTCAGACTGTTTAACAACAATCAACCCGGAATTAAGTTTAATTCTAGGATAAAGAGATCCTTCATAATATCCATACTTGTTGAAAAAATTTACAGGTATTCCTTGTTTCATGAGAAGTGAGGAGGCTCCCGAACGCAGCGAAACCTTACCATAGCAGTGAATCTCATTAATACTATTTATTGGCAAAGCTGTTTTACCCTCTTCTTCATTCATAAAATACAATGTATTTCCTTTTCTAAATAAAATTCCGTGAGATGTAATATAGAGTGGATCTTTCATTTAAACACCTAAACCATGCATAACTCATAATAAGTGCACTTTTTACAATATGGTCTCCTTTTGACATGAGGAGGTAAAATCATAGAAACAATTTTCTTAATATTTTCAACTATATCTTCAATTTCTCTTTCTATTTCCGGAGTTAATTTTAGTTCTTCTTTCTTTTTCTCTTTGGGATATACTATTACTCCCTTAATTTCCTTTCCAGTCTGTTTTACATACCACAGATAATAATATAGTTGATATTTTGCAGGTTTTTCAAGTTTACTAGACTTTTTAATCTCAAAAATAGCAGCTTCTTTCCCCTTTTTCACAAAATCAAAAGATACTTCTCCAAGATTTATGTTTTTAGTCTCTCTTGAATAACTTTTCTCGTGAATAAGTTTTCCAATACTTATATCTTCGTTATCATAATTCATATTAATCTGATTAGCATAAAACCAGAGCTCACGCTTACAAGCAATATAATACTGAATCATTACACCGGTGATTCTGATTGGAGTCCTCAAATTATCCCCTTTTCATATGATAAAAACATCTTCTTTATCTTGAGGTATAAAACCTGTTTCTAAACTGTATTTACGTCCTAAATCGTTCATACCCACATAATATAACCATTCGCTATCCTCCATAGTACTACCTAATTTTTTAGGGTTTACTGAAATAACATAGTTATAAAAATCAGATTTTATATTTGAAAACGCTTCTTTACGCTCAAATCTATCCTTTATTTCTTTTGTTTTCTGATATTTATTCCAAACTTCACATGCATTCTCGTCTACTTCTACAAAAACATCTATCTTTTCGTATCCATTTTTAATGAGTCTGAATTCACTTTTAATATATGAAAATTTTAGTTTTTCCAGATAAGTTATTAAATTAGACGATTCATCCTGTGATCCACGTTCTAAAATATAGTTATAGTAATTGGGAACTGAAGAAGCGTTGAAATCCTTTTCTTCTGCTGAATAATTTCCATTAATCACATCTAATGTCGCATTTATTAAAACAGAGTTGTATATGTAAGAATAAAATGGCTTGCCACTATGATCCTTCAGATTCACTATTACCACAGAACCTTTTGCTCTTTCATTACTCCGATTACACCTCCCTGCGGTTTGAACTATACTATCCAAAGGTGCCATATCTCTATAGATAATATCCACACTAATGTCAACACCGGCTTCAACCAATTGTGTTGTGATTATTATGTTGCGTTTATTAGATTTTTTAATCCTTTTTATCCTTTTTAAACGATGATCAGGAATTATTAATGTTGAAATATTCATTAATTGAATATTTTCAAAAGTGGCAATGCCTTCATTATCTATATGCATATTTGCACCAATATTTTCTTTTATATAATCATAAAGTTCTTGTGAAGCGTTTATAGTATTCAAAACTATCATTATATCTTTTTCAGACTCTGAAAGTATTTTTTTCCATATTAAATCTTTGAAATCATCAAAATCACGAGGTTCAAGATCGAAAACATAATCTAATCTATTAAATTCAGCAAAATAGGCCTTTTTATTTGATACTAAAGATTTAATTTCTATATTTTCTTTAAAAATAAGTGGTTCTGTGGCAGTCATAAGAATAATCCAACAGTTAAATTCTTTACTAAGATATTTTAATGTTTGATTAACTAGTTCCCAATAATTGTGAGGTATAGACTGAATTTCATCTAGAATTATTATAGAATTCACCATATTATGAAATTTCCGTGCTGCTCTGTTTTTATTGGTGATCAAACTATAAAAAAACTGAATAAATGTTGTTATGACAACTTCAGAGTACCATCCTTCTGTTAATAACTGAGATTGATTATTACTTATCTCAAGCTCATCTTCTGTTTTATAACTCATATCAGACAAGTGATGATGCTTTAAAAGTAGGTTTGAAAATAATTCGATACTTTCGACGGTTTCATTATTATAATTTTGTCCCAAAATTTCAGATATTACTTCAGCATTTTGATCTATTATACTTAAAAAGGGTAGTGAATAAATTATTCTAGGTGAAAAACCATATTTCTCTCTAACGATTTTTCTCAATTTTAATGAAAACGAGAAGGCAGTAATAGTTTTTCCACAACCAGTGGGCAGATTCAATGACAAAATTCGATCTGTTTGTAAATTTAACTCATTTAACGATCCTAAAACATCTTCATAAGATTTCTCTCTTATATTATCCATTGATGTTTTGCTATATCCAAATTTATACTTTTTATATTCATCAACAAGATTATCAGAGATTTCTATTCGTTCAGGTAGTTTTGTTTCAGATGCATCCATTTTATCAGCATCGAGAAGGACAGAATAAAAGAAAATAGTTAAAAAATAATGATCTAATCCCTTTTTCCTTGATAAATTTTTTAAATCTATTTTTATGTTCTTAACAACAGTTTTATATTCTTTAAAGAACTTGGATACATCTACATCCCATTTATCGTAAAATTCCTCAAGTTCTTCTAAAGTGTTATTTTCAATGTTTTTTATCTGCTTTTCAACAATTTCCAAATCTTTCAAATTCTCTGACTCACCATCCATTCCACGTATGTTTTTTAAGTTACCATGGTGCCTGAGAATAACAAGCCAAGCTAGAGGAGCAATATACCAAAAATCATCTAAATTGTTGGTTTTAAGATAATTTTGAATATTATAATATCCAAAAATTGCAGATAATAAGCCATGACGGGCTTTTCCTGTTTTTATATGATCATTGAGATAATTTTGGAAATAGGTCGTTGATTTCGCGAAATCATGAGATAAACCAATTAAAAAAGTAATTTTGGAATATAATTGTTTATTGGGTATATTTTTTTCCAAAACTCTATCTTTGCAAAAAGAAGCGACGTTGGTTAAATGGATTTCAAGAGGTTTTTCGGGATGAGATTTAAGTTTAAAAGAAGATGACATTTGCATCACCGACTGAATAGCATTCTCCATCCACAATCAGGATATCCTTACCATTCTCTTCATAATAAAACTCTTTGAACCCTTCAACCACTCTTTCAGAATTTATAAAAACAGGCGTTTTAATTGAACCATATTTCTTACCTGTCTCTATTTTTATTTTAGCTTTATCTATTGGAATTATACTATTTACTCGGATATCATTCACATTCTGTGATAATTTTTTAGGTTCTATATATCCATCGTTTACTATAGCTATGTTGGCCATACACTCAGAAATACCTAAATATGGTGAATAAACTGATTTATGTTCCGATAAAAGAGTATGAAAATCATCCATAACGGAATGATCATCTAACCATAGATATATTCTATATTTGACATTTTTTAAGAATTCTGCTGGTAATTGGAACCTTGTGCCTTTGTTATCTGAAAGGAGAAATCCTGTTTTTGTGTCGATCATGTTAAGATTTATTCGCATCTTTTTAATTGGATTCATAATCTGCAATGCAAAAGCACTATTTGAAGGACCAAATAGATCATAATAGCTATCTCTCTCATAACCCATAATTCCGGCTACCATCCCTGCAAGAGTAGTCCTACTGGGAAAAGGGTATGATATTGTTGAGGTTGTGGTATATCCTCTTCTAAAATACCCATAATCACCCCAAATATCAAAAACCACAGTTTTGTCGATCATAAAAATCTCCTTAGGATTATAGATCTATTTCAATTGCAGGTAAACCCATTTTTACCAAATATTCTGTTAAATTCTCTATGATTGGTTCGTCACCATTTTTGAAGGCCACATTAGGATCGAATTTTACATTAACAGATTCTAACTTGTCTATATTTGATTTTAAAGTAGTAATAAGTTCTGAGATATCAATTCGAACTTCTTCAATGCCTCTTAATTTTTTGTCGTCTTCTAGATCATGCTCAATCTTTATTCTTTTGTCTAGGTCTCCAATATAATAATTTTTATCACTGTATGTAACCTTTAACAGGAAACGGGGCATTTGCCCAAATTTAGATCTTGTAATCAAGTTTTTGGTACCATTCCATATGCCTTCCATCAATAATGATATGTCATTCTCATTCATGGAGGTTTTTTTAGCAGCATTTTCATTTATAGCACCATAAAAACAAATCAGTGAATATGGAAGAATGTATTCTTCCCTGAATGTTTTCTGTTTTTTTTCTTTACCTGACGCAAAAGCTCCTGTACCTTTAATATGGGTGATTTCAACTTTATGTAATGATCTTCCGAATCTGAACTGCACTGGACCAGTTAATTTTATGGAACCTTTATCAGATTTGGATTTTTCAATTGGTATTGTACCACCAAATAGACGAACATCTATACATTCGCTTAGGATGTTATCACGCATTATCTGTTTTATTTTATTTATTGGCAAAGTTTTTTCTTTTATATCTAATTTTTTCCCTTCAGAATCAAATAAATAGTCTTCTGCCCTTAATTTAGCGTCCTGTATATTTCCATTATCATCTTCAATTTCTTTTACAAAAATTCCTTGATCTTTAAAATCGTGAAGATAATCTCTTATAGTTCTTTTCAGTCGAACATCAGTAACTATATTTAACTCAACATCTTCATCTATCCGGGGTTTATTTTCATCTAATGGATCTCCATTTGGATTTGCATACGATATGTCATATAAAAAGACTAATTCAGACCTGTTCATTTTTAACACCTTCCTTTTTTGATTTGAATATGCCATTAAGAGTGTAACCTAATACAAAATAGAAACTTGTTTCATCACGAGATATGTTCCAGTGATCAGTTGATTTTATTAAATTTAATGATATTAACTCCTCTAAATCAGGATATGCTGCTTTATATTCTCTTAATTTATTAATTAACATGGGATATAACTTTTGAATCTTTTTTTGATCAATTGAAAGTCCCCACAACTTAGTCGTGAAAGGAGTTGCCCCAAGAGCTCTGTACTGAATTGCAGTCAATTTCTTCGTTAAAACACCCATCAAAAAAGCTGATTTCTTATCTGGATTATCAATAAATTCCCCATATACTTCAAAGAAATCTTTCTCATTATCTTCTTCTCTATGTGTACCTATTTTCATTTTACCCGCCCCTTTAATCAAATCCAATTCATTTAAAAACATATAAATAATCAAAGATTCCATAGTAATTAACTTCAAAGAATAATCATTCTCAAGATTATTCCGATGGGTTTCTCTAATTTTACCCATAAAATGAGAAATCATAAAATCTTTATTTATAGAGTGTCCACCAACAACAAAACCAATAATGTCTAAAAAATATTTATTATCAGTGGAATTCGGGAAAAAATCCCTTAAAAAGCCAGCATACCAATTATATTTATTTATGTACCCTTTACTTTGAGAACTTCTCAAAGCAATAAAATCGCCTTCAATATTTCCAAAAGTAAGCTTCAAATTATCTTCTTGGAACAATATATCATTTTTAACTACTTGTTGAGCATTATAAATATTTTTCATCCATGAAGGCAGAACAGTTTCAATATAATTCAAGATATCAATGAATTTACCTCCTCCCTTAAGATCATAAAACATAAACTTAAACTCCAACATGTCATCCAAGTTTTTCATTATGTAATAAAGAGTTTCTTCATCCTCATCATCCTCTTCCTGCTGAAGCAAACCATCCTCATATCTACTAATTTTACCATTCTTATCATCATAAAGTTCCATTATAACATCATAAAACTCTTGAAATTCCTCATCATCACGTTTAAAGATAAAATGTGGGATAACAAAGAACTTCAAATTAAAAAGATTGAAAGAAAGATATTCCTGCATGAATTTTTTCCCAGCTTCTAGGAAAATTGCACAATTTTCACATATGGGAACTTGTTTCCATTGATCAGTCTGTATAAAATTTGGAACATTACCTTTCTTATCTGCAGTTGAAAATGAAAACCCAAATGCATTAGGTACAAAACCATATACCTCTTTTTGCTCATCACAAATAGAACATCTTCCCATACCACTTGATTCACCTGTAGTCTTCAAATAATGATAACGTTTAACGGACTCTTCTAACAGAATTTTTTCGAATATGGGATAATCACCAATATAGTTATGCGAATTACCTTCTTGAATTAAAATTGTTAACAAAACATTTTTATTATCTTCACTACTAATTCTAACATATTTTTCTTTTAAATCTAGTATTATTAAGTCCTTTTTACTTTCTAGTTCTTTACCAATTTTATCTAAAAATTCAGGATCTTTCCGGTTCTTGAACCATTTTAAGACTCTATTTTTAAATGTTAACTCAACATTAGCAGTTACAAGAGATGCAGGAGTAATGTCTACACCCCGTGAAGGGCCTCCTTTATATAAATATTTTTTTAACAACTCTTTATTAGATATGCTCAGCTCTTTATCTTCTATGTTTTTATATTTATATTCTCCAGAATCTTCCTCTAAATTAATGAATAATACAGTCTTGGTTCTCCTTGTTAATTTTGCTGTATCTAAAAATATATCAATAGAATCCAAGTCTTTTTCTTTCACAACAAATTTTCCTAGATTGTATAATGCATCTATCAAAATCTCACCTCACCGGATTAACCATTCCAAAACCAAGAGAATTCTTTTCTCCGAGTCCGCAGTCCATTATAAAGTTATAAAACTTTTTATTATCCATGTTAAATTTTTCAAGGTTTTTCCAGAGAGTTCCGATTATAATGAACATTTTATCCTCCTTTTTAACCCTTACTGCAACTTCTCTATTGTATTCGAATCTGTCGAATATATTGCCTTCGAAATTGTAGTTTTCACCAAAGTATGAGTTGTACTTTTTTAGGGCATTATCTTTGACTCTTTCTAGGAAAAATGAGAAATCATTAGAATTTTTAAGTGAATAATAGTGATTATTTACATTGTTTTCAAACAAAACAATTGGAGTACTTGTGATAAATCTTCTATTGAATTTTGGCTGGAAAACTTTAATCTGTTCGATTTTCATCTTATATTTCCCCAAATAGAAGTAATTTTTATTCTTCAATTCTTTTGAAAGAATATTAATAAAACCTTGTTTAGGGGAAGAAATGATAATGTTTTTAGATTCACCCTTTTTGAGATTAGAAACCGGAAAGATATTTGAAAAACTAAAATATTTAAAACCTTTCATGTTGTGATAATTTTCAAAAGGAGTATTATTAAGTAAAGAATAAATTAAACCTTGTAATGTGTGTTTATTTATGTAATCATAGTCAATATTATCTTCTGCTTTGAATTTGAGTAATATCCTCATATTTTCACGATTATTTGTTTATACAAAATTTCAAATTTTAGAAATTGATTAGATTCATATTATTAAAGAGAGTCATCCAGATATATAAATGTTTATGTTTTTCATTGACAAGTTATGGATTTACTTGTTTTGTTTATATTTAAACTATAATATAATTTTAGTTTTTTAATGATATTCAGTTATATTAAAGAATATAAGTAGAGATGGTTGTTATCTCTTTAATTTTAAATCAGTAATACTATAATAAAAATTTATGGGTTTAATAATGAGTTTTTTTATTTCAGGAGCAGATTAGAATAAAAAAAATAAATAATAATGAGGGTAATCGTTATTAAGTAATAGTAGATATTAATAAGGAATATAGATAAGTTAGGATATGTTTATACATTATAATGAATAGTAATATTATTTCAAATTATAAATTTCATTATATTATTTAGGGGGAATTAAATTGATAAGAACAGGTTTTACACCGGAAAATATTGTTTATACTCCTAAGAATATTGTTTCTTTTATTAGTGAACTTGTTTCGCCTTGGCAATCTACTAAAATATTGGATCCTGCTTGTGGTAGTGGAAGTTTTATTTGGAACATTAATGAAAGATCAAAGTTGAGTCCAAAGTTTATTGGTATAGATATTGGCCCGGATATTATTGAAATGGCTGAAAAAAATTTAGAAAATTATGATATTGACTATAAACTGTTAAATAAAGATTTTTTTGAGATAAATGATAAATTAGAAGATAAATTTGATTTAATTGTATCTCAACCATCATTTCAACAATTGAAAGAAACCTTGAAAATCGGTGATTTTACATTTTTAAATAACGAATTTGCATATTTATTTGCATCATTAAAATTTGCAGAGCCACCTATTTTGACTCCAACAAAATCCAAATCATTTTCTATAAAAGTAGAATTAAAATTCACATTCAATCCTATTTTAGCAGCTGTAAAACTGGCAAATCTTCCTATTTTTGAATGATCAAAATAAAGGTTCTTTTCTATTGTTATTTTACTAAAATCTACAAAGTTACCCGTGTTTGAACTTGTAAACCATACATCTCCACCAATTTTTGCTTCGTCCAATCTTAAAACAAAACCTAAGTCGGTATTATCAAATTTGATATCGCCTGATATATTTACTTCCCTTAAAAAAATACCTCCATTAATATTAGCTCCTTTAATCGAAACATTCCCTTTTATATTTGAAATTTTTGATATCTCATAATTTCTACTAAATGATACATATCCACTAATTTGGGATAAATTAAAATTGACATCGCCCTCGATTTGTGACCCATCAAAAATAACATCTCCCATAATATGTGAATTCTCAAAATTGACATCCTTGTAAATATAAGAGCCAGCAAAATTAATATTCCCTTCAATATGTAAACCTTCAAAATTTACTTCAAATAAATTAGTATGTTCAAAATTAAAATCATTCTTTTCTATTTTGTCCCTAATCGCTTCCTCTTTTAATTCTACTATTTTATCGAAATATGGAAGATTATTGCCATTAGGTAATTGATTATGAAGAATACATAGTTCAGTATCTTCGAAGTCATCGCCATGACAATTAATATACATACAACTTATATTTAATCCCCATTTTTATCTTAAATTATAAGATAGCTATTAACTTTATTTAATTATATCATTCAAGTATATAATATGAAATAAGTATTAATTACTTATAAATAATACCAAAATTTATTGAAAAGGAAATGGAATCTGTTCATCCCTCAACTAATCCATAACACAAAAAAGATCAATTGCTTGCGAGCTTGCGTGTTTTTAATACATTCAACTAAAATAATAATATTTAACAGAATTATCCTTTGTGCTATGATATTTTGATAATGGGTATGATTATTTTTNNCGTATTTGAAAATATTAATTATTTAATGATTTGTATCATACCTCAAGTTTAGAGGTTTATAGAAATTCTCCACAATTTCTTTTTTTGATTGATTACAATACATATCGCTCTTTGGAATATCAATAATTATATAGATTCGACTTTTGAAGAAGGTCGAAATGTCTCATTCCAAGCTTCCTTTCCACTTTTAAAGCATAAAAGTGAGTAAGCAAGCTAGCAGGAAACTAAGCAATCGATAATAGAATAGTGTGTTAGGTATCAATAAAAACTTTGATATTTTGAACCAGAGAATGCAAAAAATGATTTGAGAGAGACATGATAGTTTAATTCTAAAATCGTGGTATATCAATAGCCGAAAAATACAGACAATTGACTTTTAAATTGTATCTTGCCTGCATATTAAGTCTAGAATAAATTAAATTATTCCGTCAATGCGACTTCATTTACTATTTGTGGAGTTAAAATTAGATTATATGGTAATTGAACTCCTTATTTGTCCAGTATGTTGTTATATCGATATTTAACGGAGTATATGGAATATATTTTAATTTGGAATTGTGAATAAAATGTTGAACCTTTAATGTTTCTTATTGCCTACATTTTCCTTTTTTTATTTTTGTAGTGTTGTGTCATCGATTGCATTTTGTATTTTGAGTCATTAAATTGTTTGTGAATGTAATCTGACGTTCATATAAGTGGAATTTATGTATACCTATATAAATAGGGTACCCTCTCACACACGTACATATAAGGGTGGTATTTTACCTTAATAAATTCATGTTTATTGTTCAATTAAGGTGATTTTAGAGTATTGTTAGTATTATGTAGAGTGTTAACATGCTTATTATTGTGCTTAAAAAGACACATGCACTGACGATTTTAATGTCCAATTGATAAGTTATTGCCAACACTAATGCTAGCATTGCAGAGGGCATTGCTGCCTCAGCTATGGTTACTTTACCATTAAGAATACTAAATCCGAAAATAATTACAACAACTAATGCAATCAAAGGGGCTATAATAAGTTTAATTATTGAAACAATCGCAGCATCTTTATAATAATTTCTCAGGGTGCTTGGATCTAATGAAAGGCCTAAAGAAATCATAATCAACGGTATAGCAGCACCACTCAGAAGTTTGGTAACCTGAATTGGTAAAGAGCCGATATTTAAATGTAAAGTATTGAATATAATGCCCAATATTACAGCCCATAAGGCTGGAAATAATACTGCGTCTTTGACAACTTCCCGGAAGTGTTTACTGCCAAAGAGAACGCTGAAAAGCATTCCAAATGCTATAAATAATATAACTGATGAACCTGTATCAAAAAAAATCGCCCTTTCCAATCCAGCAGCACCAAAAACACCAAGCACTACCGGGTAACCAATAAAGCCTGAGTTAAACAACGCTGATGCAGAAACTATACCCCAAACAGTCTTTTTAGGATATTTCATTATTCTTGAATACAAATAACCAATAAATCCACAAACCAAACCAATTAACACGCAGACTAGTGTAATACTAAACAAATCACCAATATTAGACAAATCAGCATTATACAAAGTTATAAATATAAGCGAAGGAAACGCAATGTAAATTACAACTTGATTAAACTTTACAGCATCTTCTGATTTTAAAATACCAATATGCTTAGTCAAAAATCCTATAAAAATAATAATAATTATAGAACCGATTGTTACAAGAACATCCATACATTAACCTATAACTTTCTAAATTAAATATTTAATCAAAAAACAAGAACAACTAAAAAATTTAATCGAAAAAAAGTTTAAAAACCGCTCTCAATCTCTCACTTACGCACATAGCTGGATAAACAAATTCTTACCAAAAAGTATAAAAAAATAAGTATTTAACTATAATTTAGTTTTAAGATGAGTTTTAATAGAACTATTCATAGGTCTATTCATCAATTCATCAATTCTTTTTTTTTCTGGAGTTTTATCACTACTACTCAATAATCCCATCTTTCTACACCTACATTATTTAATTGATTAAATTTAAAGAATAATTAAATTTTAAGAATAATTAAAATAAATTTCTTAGATAATATCCTGGTGTTAAGTAATTTACAATGATAATATCAGCATTTTTTTATCTGCAACGTTATTCAAATGATAGATTAATCTGATTATCACTAAAAGAAACATGCTTATATCCAGATTACTCATAAAATTTAAACTATAATAAAGCCCCTTTTTTGCATAATATACCCAATAAATAATTAAACTTTGTTTCATATATATTAATATCTATTTCTTTCGGAATGGGAATATAAAACAAAATTGAATTTAAAAAATAATTTCTTTAATATTAGACTTAATACATTTAGATAGAATAGAAAAATTTATCTTTTTAATAGTGATGAACAGTTTTAAGGGTGATTATATGGTTATTTGTCAAAAATGTGGTGCAGAGAACGAAGAAAATAATATATTCTGTTTAAATTGTGGGGAAAAGTTAAAAACTGAAATTAATTTATGCCCAAAATGTGGTGTTGTAAATCCATCACAAGCTAAATTTTGTATCGGATGTGGAATGAAACTGAAAACGGATTCCAATTCGGAATTATTGGAAAAAAATGTTAATTATGATTTTAGCCCTGAAGGCTCATTAGATGATTTTAGAAATGATATAGACATGATACAGAAATTTGCAGATGAAACAACTAAAATGGTTAATATTACTACTATACGTTTAAATAAAGATGAAAATCTAGAAACGAATCTTAATAATAATTTACAAGAGATTCAAAACAAAATAAACTTAGAAGAAAATCAGTTAAATACAAAATTGAAGGTTTTAAATACTGATTTAATCTATATGAAATTTTCAAAAGATAAAAACGACCCTCAACTCATTAGATTTAATATAAGTATAGATGAGGAAGAATTAATGAAATATGTAGAATTTTATAAAAATCAAAATCTTTAGGTACTAATAAATTACTATCTTTTATGGGTAGAATCTATTTGTGATGAACTTAGTTCATTTTCACCTAGTTCTATTCTATTTTTAATATCTTTATCTGAAATAATGATTTCCTTTAAATCACTACTACGTTTTTGAGCTAATTTTTATCTAAATTGGATATAATCTCATCAACAGGCAAGTAGATTAGTGCATTTGATGCGTAATCCAGCATCTGTGCCATTACTTCACGTCTTAATCTGTTATCACTACTTCTTTTTGTTTCAACTATGGTTGGAATACCATCCTGGTCCAGAAAGAGATGATCAAACAGTGAATTCAATTTTTTCAGGATATACAAACCATCAATAACAATATGTATCATTTATCCAAATTAATTTTTCATAAAAAGAAGAACAATCTTAATAATTATAATTATATAATAGTATATGGGGGAATTCTATGGAAGAAAAGGATTTATATCCTATTGTTGAATGTTTTTTATTCAAAAATAAAGGATGCATAGAAGATTATATCGGGAATGAGCTGTCATTTAAACACTTTCGTACAGATGTCTTTGGAGTTTCGATCTATGATGAAAAAAAGAGAGTATATTTGCTTGAAGGTAAACTTTTTCTTGATGGGAGAGATAGTTTCAGCAAAGTATAGTTAAAAACGTAACATATTTA
>PLXT01000109.1 GCA_003151535.1 Methanobacterium sp. | reverse complement strand
GCAAGTGCAACTTTTTTTCCATTTATAGTGAAGTACCAAAAGTTTTACACTACTTGTCCAAGTAAACCGGGAAAAAGTGGTTTTAAACTGGTTAAATACAAGATATTAGTATGGTACATAAATTCAACAAGTTTAATAAATTACGTTTTTAACTATAAATACAAGATATATAGTTGGACGCATAGATTCGACTAGTTTAATAAATTACGTTCTTAACTATAATTAGGTAAAAATAATTAATTCAAAAAAAATATTGAAGGTGAATGAATTGTATCTAGGAAGAATATTAGCAGTAGGTAGTACTGAATCTGGAAAATTCGTATCATATAGAGTGTCCAGCCGTTCTTTTCCAAATAGAATAGCAAAAACTTTTGATAATCGAATATCAATTGTTCCAACCGAAGGAAATGAAAAGGATGTATTTAAAAATCCTTACATAGCTTACAACTCCATCAAAATTGTTAAAGATATCGCTGTGGTATCAAATGGATCCCACACAGACGTAATTGCAGATAAAATAGATTCTGGGATGAATATAAGAGACTCAATAGCTTTATCACTTCTTTCAATGGATTATGAAAAGGATGATTTTAATACTCCACGTATAGCTGGTGCAACTACTATTGATGGTGATTCATACATTGGAATTGTGACCCACGAAGATTTAATTGTTGAAAAGATTCAAAGTGGAAAGTGTGCTTACATATCTACATACGAACACATTAGACCAAAGATTATAGATTTCAAAGCTACAAATGCCAAGGAAGCTGCTCAATACATTATGGATCAAGGAAAATTTCATGAGTTTACCAATCCAGTTACAGCGGCAGCAGCATTTGGAATAGATAAATGGGAATTAAATTCCGTATAGAACATGTTAATAAAAATTTTATAAAATAATTCATGTTGCAGGTGCAGAAATGTGTGTTAAGCTCATAGGTATCGAGAAGATTCCACTTATAACTGAAGGAGATAATCTCGCAGAAATAATTGTGAATGCTGCGCATTCAGAGAATATAACAATTTGTAATGAAGATATTCTAGTAATAGCAGAAACTGCAATTGCTAAATCAGAAGGCACAATAGTGGATCTTAAATCGCTACACCCCAGTAAACTAGCTGTGGAACTTTCAAAGAAAACCGGGAAAGATCCTAAGCTTGTTCAGTTTATTATTAATGAATCAGCAGAGATAATTAAAGTTGGTCCAAATTTCATAATTTCCGAAACAAAACACGGTTTTGTATGTGCTAATGCGGGCATAGACGAATCCAATGTAGAGGAGGGTTTAGCCACACCAATACCAGTAAATCCAGATCAAAGTGCTGATAAGTTACGGATAAAAATAGAAAATATAACCGGAAAACAAGTAGCAGTTATAATATCCGACACACAAGGACGTTCATTTAGAGAAGGCGCCGTGGGCGTTGCTATCGGAATATCCGGTATAGAGCCTCTGTGGGCCCGCCAAGGTGATACTGATCTATATGGGAGGGCACTTCAGACCACAAGTGTAGCCGTAGCAGATGAATTGGCATCAGCAGCTTCAATATTGATGGGTCAAGCTGATGAAGGGATACCTGTGGTAATAGTTCGGGGAGTAGATTATTTCAAAAAATTGAGGAACAATCACACAACTATAAAACCTCTTATAAGACCAAAAAAATACGATGTATTCAGATAGTAATAAAACTATCAAACAAATAAGGATATTGTGAAATTTTTAAAAAATAAGATTGATCCTATGATAACCATACTTTCAGGCGGCACTGGCACCCCAAAATTGTTACAAGGGATTGTTAAAGTTACAGATCCAAAAGAATTAAGGGTAATAGTGAACACGCTAGAAAATAACTATTTCTCAGGAGTATATGTTGCTGCAGATATAGATACTGTCATGTACACTTTGTCGGGGATCATCAATAATGAAACATGGTATGGAATTAAGGATGATACATTTATAACACATGAAACTTTAAAGGAGATCAAATGCCCCGAATCACTTAAAATTGGGGACAAGGATAGAGCCATTAAAATTCAAAAAACATTGCTCATGGAAAAATATCCTCTCTCAATGGTTGTTGACATTCAAAGAAAAGCACTTGGCATTAAATCTGGAATAATTCCCATGAGCGATGAAAAATCAGATATTGTCATTGTTACAGACAATGGAGAAATGGAATTCCATGAGTTCTTGGTTACAAAGCAGGGAATACCAAATGTTGTTGACATCAAATACAACATAGTGGCCCCGACACCAGGACTAGTTGAATGTGTTGAAGAATCGGATATGATTGTTCTAGGACCATCAAACCCGATTACGTCCATATGGCCCATTGTATCAATAGAGGGTATGGAAAAAGCCCTTAAAAAATCATATGTAGTAGGGATATCTCCAATAATAGGTGATGCTCCCGTAAGTGGACCTGCTGCCAAATTTATGAATGCTCTGGGGCATGATGTTTCATGTTTAGGTGTTGCAAAAATGTACAAGAACTTTTTAGACAAATTTATTATAGACATTGAAGATATTGGCTACAAGAACAAAATCGAAAGACTAATACCAGAGGTTGTTGTAACAAACACCAACATGAAGAACATCAAAGATAAAATGATGCTAGCCAGAATAACTTTGGGTGAAATTTTATGATTCAAATGACGTTAATTCAAATTGACAACTATGGTCCATGGACTGTGACTCCCACACCAAGGGCCGAAGCAGATCTTCAGATCTTGCAAGCAGAACTTTACGCAGACCTTCAAAGGCAGTTCGCTGCTAAAGGAGGTCTTGTATTCTTCACCCGATTCGATAATATGCTCGCGGTGACAAACGGTGTGGACATGGAGGATCACCTTAGAATACAAAAATCCATTGGAAACAGATACCCCATAACAGTCAGTATGGGAGTAGGAGCTGCTGAAACGCCCTATGAAGCACAACGCAAAGCGACCAATGCCCTTCAAAATTTCGGTGGAGCCCAATCAGAAGAAAGAACTGAAGTTCTAGCAATAGATGGATTAGTTAAAGCCGATGAAAGCTTTGTCCAGATCGCACATATAGATATAAATGGAATTACAGATTCGCTCACAGATATAATACCGGCTTATGATACTTCTTTTATTGTAAACCGTGTTCAACATTTTCTCATGAAGAAGTTAATCGAAAAAGGTTCATTACTATTTTTCATTGGTGGAGACAACTTTATGTCCCCCTGTAATGGACTAACTCCTGAGGGACTGCTTAAGATTATAGAAGAAATAGAAGATGAAATAAATATTGCACTCAAAGCAGGCGTAGGAAAAGCACCTACTGCTGAAAAGGCTGCTAATCTAGCTGATCTCGCTCTTGAAGAGATAAGAGGCGGATTCACTTACAATTTAGTTCATGTCATGAAAAATGATGAATAAGCTTGGTTGTGGGTTTAAATCTTCTTATTTATATTTTAATATTATTCTGAACAAATTTTAATTTTGAACCTTATCAAATTATTTTTAAATGGAGGAATCATATTGAAGTTTTAGCGCCTATGGCAGGAATAACAAATGGCCAATTCTGTAGTAAAATGTCTATCTACGGATTTGATGTCTTGACGATAGGAGGATATAACGCAGATAAAAAAGCCATAAATGCGGGATTAAAAATAATCAAAAGGGGCAGACCAGAATTTAATATCAATGAAAATAGATTGTATCAGCATATTGAAGAGGAAATCAAATTAATAAAAAGTCATCCTAATTATCATGGCAAAGTGTCAGTAAACCTCCGCTCAAGTTCACCCAACCCTATAATTGAAATATCGAAAATAGAAGAACTTGACATTATAGAAATAAATGCTCACTGCAGACAACCAGAACTAATTGAATCAGGGTGTGGACAAGCTCTTTTGGAAAATCCTGAAATCCTCTATGATTTCGTATCAGAGGTTGTAAAAAGCTGTAAAAAAAAAGTTTCAGTTAAAATACGGGCAAATGTATCTGGAGTGGATGATATCGAGATTGCAAAAGCTGTAAATGATGCGGGTGCTGATTATATCCATATTGATGCAATGAACCCTGGTCATGACTGTGCAGATTTTAGTATAATTAAATCTATAAGAAATAATGTGGATTTATTTATAATAGGAAACAATTCAATCAGGGATTTGGAATCTGCAAGACAAATGCTTTCAGCAGGTGCGGATGGTATTTCTATTGCAAGAGCCGCTATGAACGGTACACTTCCTTTTGATCTTTCCAGTGTTTGAAAGTATTTCACATAAAATTAACTTGAAATTGATTAACAATTGAATTTTTATCAAAACCCAATTATCAAATTATATATTGGTTGGATCAAATAATTAATAAATTAATATTTAATATAAAGAATCAAATTATTTAATTAAAATCACAAACTCATAAAAAGGGTGGTTAGATGTCTTTTATAGAAGTGAAAAATGTCACAAAAGCTTTTAATGGCGTTGAAATCTTAAAAAATCTAAATATGACCATAGATGAAGGAAAAGTCTTGGGTATCCTTGGTAGAAGTGGGTCAGGAAAATCTGTGCTCATAAATATGTTTCGAGGAATGAAAGATTATCGACCAGATTCTGGTCAAATTCTATACACCATTGCAATTTGTCCTGATTGTCTTAGGGTAGAACCGCCTTCAGCAGCAGGTAAAGTGTGTAGTTGTGGATGTGGCTGCGAGTTTGAACTCAGAACAGTAGATTTCTGGAACTGCGATCGTAAAGTTTTTGCAGCGATAAAACGTAGAATCTCAATTATGTTACAGAGATCTTTTGCACTTTACGAAGATGATACAGTTATCGATAATGTTTTAAAATCAATAACAGGACATGATGAAGATGAAAGTACTTATATGGCCATTGATCTCATTGAAATGGCCCAAATGGCTCACAGAATTACCCATATAGCTAGGGATCTTAGTGGTGGAGAAAAACAGAGAGTTGTACTTGCTAGACAGATAGCTAAAGAACCAATGATATTCCTTGCAGATGAGCCTACCGGTACATTAGACCCAAAAACAGCTGAATTACTTCATCAAGCCCTTCTTGATGGTGTTAAAAACAAAGGTACAACAATGATAATAACATCACATTGGCCAGAAGTCATGCGAAAACTGTCCGACTATGTGGTATGGTTAGAGAAGGGAGAAATATTTTTAGAAGGCGATCCAGAGGAAGTTGTGAAGGAATTTATGGCCCAAGTTCCTTTACCCGAGAAAAAAGATATTTACAAACCCGGAGGACCTATAATACAAATGGAAGGAGTAAAAAAACATTACTATTCCATTGATAGGGGGGTTGTTAAGGCTGTAGATGGCATCGATTTAACTGTTGATAATGGTGAGATATTTGGAATTGTTGGATTGAGTGGTGCAGGTAAAACAACTCTTTCTAGAATTCTTTATGGTTTAACAGACCCTAGTGGTGGTAAAATAGAAGTTAAACTAGGAGAAAACTGGATAGACATGACTCAAAAGGGCCCTTTTGGAAGGGGACGTGTTATTCCTTATTTGGGGATCTTACATCAAGAGTACAGCCTTTACCCACATAGGAACGTTCTAGGAAACCTTACTGAATCTATTAGTCTCGAACTTCCCGCTGAGTTTGCAAAAATGAAGGCAGTTTATGTTCTTAAAGCCGTTGGTTTTGATGAAGCATATGCTAACAATTTATTAACAAAATATCCCGATGAATTAAGTGGTGGAGAACGACACAGAGTTGCATTGGCTCAAGTTCTAATAAAAGAACCCAATATAGTAATTTTAGACGAACCTACAGGCACTATGGATCCTATAACACGAGTTCAGGTAACTGATTCAATAAGAAGGGCTCGTGATGAGCTTAGTCAGACTTTTCTGATTATATCCCACGATATGGATTTTGTTCTTGATGTTTGTGATAGAGCTGCGCTGATGCGTGGTGGAAAGATACTTAAAATTGGTGATCCAGTAGATATAGTCAAAGACCTGACACCAAAAGAGAAAGAGAAGATGCTTACGGAGGAATAATAATAATGGCTTGGGAAGATTCACCATCACATGTATGCAGGGGAGGAGATAAACGTGCTTTATCATTTTGCTGTCCACCAGTAAAACCTTGCCCAGTTATATACGCTCTTGAAGATGCAAAACTCACTGCTCAAGAGTATGTAGAGATAAAAGAAAAGTTTGCAGAAAAATCCAAACTCGGTCAAGGCGAAGGAACTTGTTTTGGATCACTTGTATGGTGCTGTAAGCCTTCAAAACCTTGTCCATTAAGGGACATGGTATTGAGAAGGATTAATTTGAGTGTTGAAGAATATATGGACTTGAAAAAGGAGCTTTCAGAAGAACTTGTTGGTAAACAAGTATCCGATACTAAAGAAAGTGTTATTGCTCTTTCAAAAACATTTAATGTCTCTGAGGAAGAAGCATTTAAAGTACTCATTGAATGTGATAACGACTTAAAAAAAGCAGCAAAACTCCTTAAAATGAAGAACTTGGAGTTGTAAGATGGGTTGGACTCCCCTCTTTTTGGAGATGGATGACTATAAAGTTTTAATAGTTGGTTCGGGAGAAGTAGGAATTAGAAGAACCAGAAGATTTCTGGAAGCCGGAGCTAACGTCACTGTAATAGGGAATCATGTGCCCGATGATCTGTTAAATTTGGGAGTTAATGTCAAATCACCCGAAGAGATAGAAATATGGGTTGATTGGGCAGACATAGTTGTTACTGCCTCTGCAGACCAGAATTTAAATCAGAAGGTAGCAGACATTTCTGGAAAAAAGCTCATTAATAGGGCAGATGAACCAGATAAAGGTAATTTGATAGTTCCATCATCTTTTTTCATTGGAGATGTACAAATATCAATATTTACAGGTGGCAAAAGCCCCCTCATGTCAAAAGAGTTAAGAAAAAAGATAGAAAAAGTAATAAGACCAGAAGATATTATGCAACTTGAACTACAATCCTTTGCAAGAAATATCCTCAAAATAAAGATCGATGATCAAAAAATACGCAGAAATTGGTTATACACGATCTTAAAGGATAAAAAAATCCAAATACTCTTAAAGGAAGGTAAATTAGAAGATGCTAAAGTTTATGTAAATGAATGGATAACAAGTATTTAATATTTTTATAATAATTCAAATTTTAGGTAACATATTAGAATAAATATTATATTTCCAGGGGAAAAAAAGTGATTTTAAACATCAGAGTTGATCACAAAACAGCCGACATTAGTAAGATGGAAAGATCAAGTCAGAAACTTGATATTTTGTTTAACAATATCTTAGAAATGTATCAGGTAAACGAGTATCTAAAAATTAAAACATGTAATAGGGCAGAAATCTATTTGGTATTAGGAGAATGCGATATAGAAAATATTCGATCCAGTGATTTTGTTATAGAATCAGATGATAATGCCATGAGACACTTATTAAGACTTTCTTCAGGTTTAGAGTCTATGATAATAGGCGAAGATCAAATCCTTGGACAGATTAAAGATGCCAAAAAAAGAGGTATTCAAGAAGGTTGCAGTGGACAAGTACTTCAAACTATTTTCACCAAAGCAGTCCATGTAGGCCAAGTCGTGCGTAAAAAAACCAAAATCAATGAAGGCTCATTATCTATTGGATCAGCTGCTGTTGAACTTGCAGAATCAGTACATGGAGATCTTAAATGCAAAAAAGTACTTATAATTGGTGCTGGAAAAATGGGTACACTCGTTGCCAAAGCACTAGTTGAGAAAAAGCTTAAAGCCATAGTTGTTGCTAATCGAACTCATGATAAGGCGGTTTTGCTTGCAAAGGAACTTAAAGGATCAGCAATACATTTCGACAAACTTGATGAAGCGCTTATTGATGCAGATGTAGTTATAAGTGCAACTGGTGCACCTCACCCTATTTTAACCTACGAAAAGTTGAAAGATGTAGTGCCAGACTTTAATATTTCTAAAATGGTAATGGTAGACATTGCAAATCCACGTGATATAGAAGAAAATGTGTCAAAACTGGGGGTAAAACTCTTTAATATCGATGATTTAAGAGGTATTGCAAATAGAAGTAGAAAAATGAGGGAAACTGAAGCTTATGATGCTGAGAAGATAGTTGCTGAAGAGATGGTTCTCTTGAAAAGATCTCTTAAACATTTGGAAGTCGAACCAGTCATTTCAAATATAAGGATTACAGCAGAAAATATAAGGTTAAATGAAACTCAAAAGGCGTTTAAAATGCTTGGGGATATGAATGGCAATGAAAAAATTGTTGACGATCTTACCAAAGTTGTTGTAGAACGTCTATTTTTTAACGTCATAAAAAATATTAAAGAAGCTGCTGAAAATGATGAAAAAAATGTTATAGAAGCCGCAGAAACGATTTTTTCAAAGAAAAGTTGATTTATTAATTTTTTTCAAATTATTTATAACCTTCTATTTTGATCATAATTTTATAAATGGGATGATAATTTTTTTTAAATATATCCATAATAATTTCCTTGTAATAGCTTCCTTAGATTAATAATATTTATAAAAAAATTTCAAATTAATCCATAACTTAATAAAAAAAAATTCTAAAAACCATTAATGTTTTAGGGTCTTAGATTTTTCATGT